>VXMQ01000141.1:3760-34894 GCA_009841015.1 Candidatus Palauibacter denitrificans
AGGTGGACGTTACCGCGGCCTTCGCCGATCCGGACGGGGACACCCTGACCTTCCGTGCCGTGTCATCGGACACCGCCGTCGCGACCGTGGCCGCGGCGGCCGGTGTCGTGACGGTGACGGCGCGGGCGCGTGGCACGGCGACGATCACGGTCACGGCGGCGGACCCGGCCGGGCTCGAGGCGTCGCTGGACTTCGAGGTCACGGTCCCCAACAGCGGCCCGGCGCCCGCCGGCGAGCTTGCCGATCTGGAGCTGAAGCTGGGTACGGAGGCGGAGGTGGACGTTACCGCGGCCTTCGCCGATCCGGACGGGGACACCCTGACCTTCCGCGCCGTGTCGTCGGACACGACCATCGCGACCGCGGCCGCGGCGGGCGGCGCGGTGACGGTGACGGTAACCGCCGCCAATCTGTCGGGCGTGTCGGGTAAACGGTTCGGCCAAGCCGTGGGGAGCGTTGTGGCCCACAGCGGGCTCGTGTCTTGACAGCGCTGGCTCTATCCTCGCACTTTGTTCGGACGCCGAACAAAGTTTCTGGAGTACTTGGGTGACTCCATTCTAGCATGGAAGCGTGCCGGAACTTCCGACCAAAGCGGGATGGTGAAGATGATAGCGAGGACCGCACGCCGGAGGGGGGGCGGCGCAGGGCGCGCCGCGCTCGCGGCGCTCGCCGTCGGCACCGGGTGCGGGAGAGACCTCACGAGCCTGGACCCGGCCACCTTCCCCCCTGAGGCGGAGATCTTCTACGACGATTTCCGTCCGGGACTCCACTACTCGGCTTTCGGGGGATCCAAGGTCGACGCGCTGGACATCGAGCGTGACGAAGTCTACCGCGGGACCGCGGCGCTCAGATTCAGCGTTCCCGCCCCGAGCGATCCGTCGGGCGGTTTCGCCGGAGGGGCCTTCTTCTCGGAGGTGGCCCGTGATCTCTCCGGGTTCGACGCCCTTACCTTCTGGGCCCGTGCCAGCACGGCCGCCACACTGGACCGGGTCGGAATCGGCAACGACAATTCGGGCACCTCCCGGTTCCCGGCCAATCTCGACAACCTGCCGCTCTCGACCCGCTGGACCAAGTATGCGCTTCCCCTTCCCCTGCCCTCGGTGCTGACCGAGGAGCGCGGGCTCTTCCTTGTAGCTGACGCGTCAGAATACGAGGTCGGCTACGACCTCTACTTCGATGATGTACAGTTCGAGCGGCTCGGCACGATCATAAACCCGCGGCCCGTGATCCCCAGCCGGACGATCAGCGGCGAAGTCGGCGGCACCCTTACGGTCGGCGGCACGCAGGTGATCTTTGACGTGAACGGAGCCGACGTGACGGTGGGCGTCGCTCCCTCGTACTTCACGTTCACGTCGTCGGATCCCGCCGTCGCTTCAGTGCTGCCGGACGGCTCGATCTCGCTCGTCCGCCCGGGCACCGCAACGATCACGGCCATGCTGGGATCGACCCTCGCCGCGGGAGCGCTCACGGTCAACATCGATTCCCCGCCGGCCGACGTGCCTCCCGTGCCGATGGTGCCGGCAGAGGCTGTCATCTCCCTCTTCAGCGACGCCTACGACGACGTGCACGTCGACACCTGGTCGGCGGAGTGGGACCAGGCCGATGTGGCAGACGTGGTGCTCGCCGGGAACCCGGTGAAGAAGTACAGCAACCTCGCCTTTGCGGGGATCGAGTTCACCTCGTCGCTCATCGACGCCACGTCGATGACGCACCTGCATGTCGATCTGTGGACGAATGACGCCTCGGACTTCCGCATCAAGCTGGTGGACTTCGGGGCTGATGGGGCCTTCGGCGGGGGCGACGACCGCGAGCACGAGATCACCCTGGGTCCTGGTTCAACGCCTTCGATCGCACCGCGAAACTGGAACACGCTGGACCTTCCGCTGGACGCCTTCAGCGGACTCGGAACGCGCGGCCACCTCGCACAGTTGATCATCTCCGGCGCGAGCCCCACGGTCTATCTGGACAACATCTTCTTCTTCCGAACCGAGACGCCCGATACGCCCGATCCAGCTGGCCCGCCCGAGCCCGCGCCCTCGCCCACGGACGCGCCGGCAGACGTCATCTCGCTCTTCAGCGAGGCCTATGCGGATGTCGCGGTCGATACCTGGTCGGCGGAGTGGGACGCGGCCGACGTGGAGGACGTAGCGATCGCCGGAAACGCGGCCAAGAAGTACACGAACCTGGTCTTCGCTGGCATCGAGTTCACGTCACAAACCTTGGACGCCTCGGGTATGTCGCACCTCCGTATGGACATCTGGACGCCGAACGAGACGACGGGAGCGGCATTCAAGGTGAAGCTGGTCGACTTCGGAGCCAACGGCGTCTACGACGGAGGCGGC
Organism: Candidatus Palauibacter denitrificans; assembly: GCA_009841015.1. Lineage (GTDB taxonomy): Bacteria > Gemmatimonadota > Gemmatimonadetes > Palauibacterales > Palauibacteraceae > Palauibacter > Palauibacter denitrificans. The sequence goes on from VXMQ01000141.1 coordinate 6,100, forward strand.
GACGACAGCGAGCATGAAGTCACGCTCCGGGCCGCCGATGGGCTGGCCACGGGCGAGTGGGTGCGGCTCGACCTGCCCCTGTTGGACTTCACGGGTCTCGCGGCGAGAGAACACCTCGCGCAGCTGATCCTCTCGGGAGACCTGAACACGGTGTATGTGGACAATGCCTACTTCCGGCGGCCCGCGGCCGAGGCCGCACGAGCGCGCCCCACCCGATCCATCAACAGAGACCCAATCGGAGAGAAACCATGAACTCGCTCTGCCACTGCTCGCTTCCGGTCCGGCGGTCGCCGGGATCTTCCGCCTGCCGTCTCTTGTTCGGGCGATCCCGGGCCGGCGTGGCAGCCGTCCTCGTCTCCTCTACCGTGCTGGCGTGCGGTGGTGACGATGATCCCGGCCCGGTGGCCCCGCCGCCGCCCGCGCCCGTGGCCACGACCGTCGAGGTGGCGCCCGCGACGGCTGACCTCACCGCCCTGGGCCAGACCGTCCAGTTGACCGCCACCGTTCGCGACCAGAACGGAGGCATCATGTCCGGAGCATCCGTCACCTGGACCTCCGGTGACGCTGCGGTCGCGACGGTGGACGCGGCCGGGCTCGTCACCGCAGTGGCGACGGGCGCGGTCACGATAAACGCGGCATCGGGCTCCGCGAGCGGCTCGGCGTCGGTGACCGTGACGCAGGCCGCCGCCCAGATTGCGGTCACGCCCGACTCGCTCCGCCTGACGGCGCTCGCCGAGCAGAGGCAGCTCACGGCCGAGGCGTTCGATGCGAACGGGAACGCGATTGTCGACCCCATGCTGAACTGGGCTTCGGAGGACGACGCCGTGGCGACGGTGGACGCGGCCGGGCTCGTCACCGCAGTCGCAAACGGTGAGACGACCGTCACCGCAACGTCCGGAAGCGCGAGCGCGAGCGTGGCCGTGACCGTGACGTCTCAGGCGGTTCCCGCGGTTGGACCGCCAGCGCCGACGCACGCGGCTGACAGCGTGATCTCGCTCTTTAGCGACGCTTATGACGACGTGCCGGTCGACACCTGGTCGGCGGATTGGGATGCGGCCGACCTGACGGATGTCGAGATCTCAGGCGATCCGGCCAGGCTGTACACGAACCTCTCCTTCGCGGGGATCGAGTTCACCTCGGACCCCGTGGACGTGACGGGCATGGACTACTTCCGCATGGATGTCTGGACGCCGGATGAGACCGCTCTCCCGGCGGCGTTCAAGGTGAAGCTGGTCGACTTCGGCGCGGACGGTGCCTTCGAGGGTGGCGACGACAGTGAGCACGAGGCGACGATCACCGTCGCGGAGGGGCTGGCGTCGGGCGAGTGGGTGCAACTCGACCTGTGGCTGGACGACTTCACGAACCTTGCGTCGCGGGCGAATCTGGCGCAGTTGATCATCTCTGGAAGCCCGAACACGGTGTACGTGGACAACGTGTATTTCCGGCAAGGTGCTGCACCGCCTTCGCAGCCCGAGCCGACCGAGCCGGCGCCGACGCCGCAAGACGCGGCGGATGGCGTGATCTCGTTGTTCAGCGACGCATACGACGATGTGGCGGTGGACACGTGGTCGGCGTCGTGGGACCAGGCCGAGGTGGAGGACGTGGAGGTTTCGGGTGATGCCGTAAAGAAGTACACGGGTCTGACCTTCGCGGGCATCGAGTTCACGTCGGCGACGCTGGACGCCTCCGACATGACGCACTTCCGGCTGGACATCTGGACGCCGGATGAAACGGCGGCGCCGGCGGCGTTCCGGGTGAAGCTGGTGGACTTCGGTGCGGATGGCGCGTTCGGTGGTGGGGACGACAGCGAACACGAAGCCACGATCACAGCCGCCGAAGGATTGGCAACCGGTGCGTGGGTGTCCCTCGACCTGTCGCTGGCGGACTTCGCCAATCTCGCATCAAGGGAACACCTCGCTCAGCTGATTATCTCCGGCGACCCGAACACGGTCTACGTGGACAACGTCTACTTCCGCAGCGGCGAGGCGCCGCCCGCGCCCGAGGCACCCTCCGCCCCCGCACCTGTGCCGGACCGCTCGGCCGAGTACGTCATTTCCCTCTTCAGCGACGCGTACGCGGACGCGTCGGTGGACACGTGGTCGGCATCGTGGGACCAGGCCGACGTTGAGGACGTGGCGATCGAGGGCGACACCGTGAAGAAGTACACCAACCTGACCTTCGCCGGCATTGAGTTTACTTCGCAGACCATCGACGCCGAGTCGATGACGCACCTGCACTTCGACATCTGGACCCCGGACCCGACCGACGACCCGGCCGCATTTCGGGTCAAGCTGGTCGATTTCGGTGCGGACGGTGCGTTCGGAGGCGGCGACGACGCTGAGCACGAGGTCGCGCTGACCGCCGGCTCGGATCCGGCGCTGCAGACGGGCCGGTGGGTCAGCTACGACCTCGCGCTATCCGACATGACGGCCCTCACTGCGAGGGGCCACGTCGCCCAACTCATCATCTCCGGCGATCCGAACACCGTCTTCCTCGACAACATCTACTTCTTCGAGCAGCCGGCCACCGCGCCGAGCGAACCGGCCCCCGTCCCATCACACGCGGCCGACAGTGTGATCTCGTTCTTCAGCGACACCTACACCGACGTGACGGTCGACACCTGGTCCGCCTCATGGGACCAGGCGGACGTCGAGGATGTGAACATCTCGGAGAACGTAGTAAAGAAATACACGAACCTGACCTTCGCGGGGATCGAGTTCACGTCGCAGACCGTGAACGCCTCGGACATGACGCACTTCAGGATGGACATCTGGACACCCGACACGACCCGTGAACCGGCTGCCCTTCGTATCAAGCTGGTCGACTTCGGCGCCGATGGCGTGTTCGGCGGGGGTGACGACTCCGAGCACGAGATCTCGCTGACCGCGGCGTCGGAGCCGACGGCGCTCGCGACGACCCGATGGGTGAGCTTCGACATACCGCTCTCCGAATTCGCCTCGCTCGCTGCTCGAGACCACTTGGCGCAATTGATCATCTCCGGCGATCCCAACACCGTGTTCGTCGACAACGTGTACCTGCGCCGATGATCCGGGCCCTCCCGGCGATAACGTGGCGGGGGGCGGGTGGGAGCCGGCATGTCATCCAATAGAGTTCCGCGTACCGCCGCGGTGTTGGACAACCTGACCAGGACGGTCCTCAACGTCGTCTGGGAGCGCCGGGAGATTTCGCGGGCCGAGATCGCGCGCGACTCGGGACGGTCCCGCTCGACCATTTCGGATGTGGTCGGGCGGCTCCTTGACACGGGGCTGGTGGCGGAGGTGGGGAGCGGTGAGAGCCGCGGAGGGCGGCGGCCCATCCTCGTCGGATTCCAGGACCAGGCTGCGGTGATCCTCGGGGTGGATGTAGGAGCGACCCACATCGCAGTGATCCTGACCGACCTCCGCGGGCGAACGCTGGCCTGGCGGGAACGCGCCCACACCGTGCACAGCGATCCCAAGGGTGCCGAGGCCATCATCATGGTGCTGGGCGAGGCGTGCATGGCCGAATGGGGAGGGGAACGATCGCGGCTCATGGGTATCGGGGTGGCGGTGCCCAGCCCCGTCGACCCGGGCTCGCCCGACCGTGTGAGCGAACGGGTTCTCCCCGCCTGGCGCGGGCACGGCCTCTTGGACCGCCTCGACACGGTGTTCGGCGTACCCGTCTTCGTGGACAACGATGCCAATCTCGGAGCAGTGGCGGAACGCTGGTGGGGGGAAGCTGTCGGGATCGACGATTTCGTGTATCTGAAGGTCGCCACCGGCGTGGGCGCCGGCCTCATGATCGGTGGAGAGATCTACCGTGGGTTCACCGGAGTCGCCGGCGAGATCGGCCATATGGCGGTAGATCCCGACGGGCCCGAGTGCGTATGCGGAAACAGCGGCTGTCTGGCGACCCTTGTGGGAACACGCCACCTGGTCGATCGCGCGCGCTCGCTCCTCGAGGACTTCCCCGACAGTGTCCTCGCGGGAAGCGATCCGGACATCCGCGCGATCGAGGACGCGGCCCTCTGCGACGACCCGCTCGCCCTGCAGGTCGTCAACGAAGCGGCGCTTCGCCTGGGCACCGTCGTCGCCGGCGTGCTCAACCTCCTCAATCCCGGCTCGGTGATCATCGGCGGCAGCCTTGCGCGGGTAGGCGCCCGGCTGCTCAAGCCGCTGCGCGAAGCCGTAGCCACCAGAACGCTCGAGGATTCGGCGGCCGCATCCGAGATCCGCACGAGCGAACTGGGCGAACGCGCGGTGGCCCTGGGGGCCGCCACGCACGTACTGGTCACGGCGCTCGCGAATCCAAAGCTGTTTCCCGGCGTGGATTCGGCATGACCACGACCGGACACTGGGTCGTGCTTCTCCTCCTGGCCGCCTCGCTGGCCGCCTGCGAAAGCCTCGGCACGGAACCGGATCCCGCCTGGACCCTCGTCTGGAGCGACGAGTTCGACGGGCCGGCCGGACAGCTCCCCAACCCCGCTAACTGGGCCTTCGACATCGGCACCGACTGGGGTAACAGACAGCTCGAGTTCGACACCGACCGGCCCGAGAACGTGTCGCTGGACGGCGAGGGCAACCTGGCGATCACCGCCCGTCGGGAGTCCTACGGGGGCAGCGCTTACACATCGGGAAGGATCAAGACGCAGGGGCTGTTCGAGCAGGCGTACGGACGCTTTGAAGCGCGCATCCGGCTGCCCCTCGGGCGGGGCATCTGGCCCGCGTTCTGGCTACTCGGCAGCAACTTCACCGCGGTAGGCTGGCCCGAGTGCGGCGAGATCGACGTCATGGAATACCGCGGCCAGGAACCCACAGTCGTTCACGGCACGGTGCACGGACCCGGATATAGCGCGGGCGGGGGCCTTACCGCCCGCTACCTCCTCCCCAGGGACCGCTTCGACACGGACTTCCACGAGTTCGCGATCGAGTGGACGGAAGAGCGCATCGTGTGGTTCGTGAACGGGCAGCGGTATCTCACCGTCGACCGGGACGACCCGCCGGGCCGCTGGGCCTTCGACCAACCCTTCTTCATCCTCCTGAACGTTGCCGTGGGTGGCACCTTCGTCGGACCTCCCAACGAATCGACGAACTTCCCGCAGTCCATGCTGGTCGACTGGGTGCGCGTCTACCGGGCCGAATAAGTCCGTGAGCCACCGGACGGCCCCCGAAGACCGCATCTCCTTCCCGCACAAGATCGTCTACGGTATCGGCGGGTTCACGAACAACCTGCTGGCACAGGGCATCGGCAACATGATGGCCGTGCTGACCCTGGCGCTGGGCATGGACTTCCGGGCGGTCGGACTGCTCGGCGGCCTCCCTCGCTTCTTCGACGCGCTCAGCGACCCGCTCGTCGGATTCGTGTCGGACAAGACCAGCTCCCGATGGGGACGGAGGCGACCGTTCCTCTTCGTGGGCGCGATCTCCGCAGGAGTCATCTTTGCGCTGCTCTGGCAGATGCCGGCGCCAACCCAGCTGAGGGTCAAGCTGGTCGACTACGGCGCGGACGGAGCCTACAGCGCGCGCCAGGCGGACCAGTCCGCAGGCTGGCTGGCGGCCGCGGGCGATGCTCTGCGAGCGATCTTCACGGTGGAGGCCGTTGACGACGCCGAGGACGAAGTCAGCATCCGCCCGCCGACGTTGGTCACAGGTACCTGGGTGAGCGTGGACCTGCCCCTCACCGACTTCGACCAACTCGCCACTCGCGCACATCTCGCGCAGATCCTGATCTCGGGTGACCTCACCGAAATCCACGTGGACAACGTCTACTTCTACCGTTCCCGCAGCGCGGAGACGGAGGCGCCCAATACCGGGTCCACGCCGGCGGTATCGCCCGGACAGGATGTAGAAGGCCTCGCGGCACCGAACATCGCCGCGCCGACGCCGACGGTGCCGCCGGTAGACGTGATCTCGCTCTTCAGCGGCGCCTACGAAGACGTCCCGGTGCAGTCATGGTCCGCCGACCCGGACGAAGCGGAGGTGGCGGACGCCGAGGCCGGGGGAGACGAGGTCAAGCACTATACGGGCCTGCGGCTGGCCACGATCGGCTTCGGCGCAAACCCCGTCGACGCCCGCGGCATGACGCACATCCACATGAACATCTGGACCCCTGAGGAAACCGGTGAGGGCTGGAGTCAGCGCAGTTACTTCTGGTACTTTCTTATCGGCTCGTTCGTCTTCTTCCTGGCCTATACCGTCTTTGCCACGCCGTGGGTGGCGCTCGGGTACGAACTCACCCCCGACTACAACGAGCGCACCCGGCTGATGGGGGTGCAGAACTTCGTGTCCAACACCGTGTTCGTCATCGGTCCCTGGTTCCTCGCGATCGTGACCAACGCGGCGTGGTTCCGAAACCAGATGGATGGGGCCCGGTTCCTGGCGCTGGCGATCTGCGTAACGACCATCGCGCTGGGCGTGCTGCCCGCAATCTTCCTCCGGGAGCGTGTGCTCGCGCGAAGCGGCGGCGCGGGAGCGGGCGGCGGCGCGGGAGCGGGCGGGGGCGGCTCCAGCTTGGAAGAAAGCAGCGTAGAGTTCGTCCGGGGGCTGTGGCAAACCGTAAGGACCGGTCCGTTCCTGCTGCTTTGCATCGCCACATTCCTGATGTTCAACAGCTTCATCATGATCTCGCAGTTCCAGTTCTGGGTGTTCGCCTACTACGTCGCCGACGGCAACGTCGCGGAGGGGGCGGGCCTCGCCGGGGTGGTCGGAAGCCTGGGCACCGTCACCGGCTTCCTGGTGATTGCCATCGTCACTTGGCTGGGGACCAGGATCGGGAAGAAGAATGCGTTCTTCGTGTCCACCGGCATTTCGATGATCGGCTACGCGCTGAAGTGGTTCTGCTACACGCCCGAGTATCCGCTGCTGGCGCTGTTACCCGCCCCCTTCCTGGCTTTCGGGCTGGGCGGACTGTTCACTCTTATGGGGTCGATGATCGCCGATGTGGTCGACCTCGACGAACTCACGACCGGTGAGCGCCGCGAGGGAATGTTCGGGTCGGTCTTCTGGTGGATGGTGAAGCTCGGCCAGAGCGGCGCGATCCTGGTGGGCGGATTCCTGCTGTACTCGACCGGTCTCGATGCCTCGCTCGGCGCGAACCAGCCCGACGGAACGATCTTCTGGCTCCGGTTCTACGACGCGTTCGTGCCGCTCGCCGCCTCCGCGATCGCGATCTACGCCGTCTACAGGTATCCGATCACGGAGAAGAGCGCGCTGGAGGTGCGGAACGAGTTGGAGCGGCGGCGGGGGGTTGCGCTGCCCGCATAGCTCAGCGCGGCCGCAATCCGTAGCCGCGCGGGAAGAGCACTCCGTTGCTTCCCGTTCCGATCCTTCCATTCACGCCGGGCATCTCGCTCGGCCAGGACATCGGCAGTCGCCCGGTGAAAGGGTGGTGTCCAAACAGGACGTCGGCGACGCCGGCCCCCTCCGAGCCCGGCAGCCACGCGGCCACGAAGGCCGACGACGCGGCCAGCTCGTCGTTCACTACCAGCGGCCGCCCCGAGATCAACACGGTCGCCACGGGGATCCCCTGAGCAGCCAGTTCGCGTATGGTTCTCAGCGCCTCCGGGTGCCGCGCCGCGAACTCCAGGGTGTTGCCGTACGGTTCAAGGATGCCGGAAGCCGCCGGAAAGTTTGCGCCCGGACGCACGGGGCTCGGCTCGCGGATGTCGCCCAACCCCTCCGCGTACGGCTGCTCGCCCACGATCACCACGCCCACGTCGAAGTCCCGCGCATCCGAGACCGTTCCCCCGTCCTCCCACAGCACCGCCTGCGGTGCCACGGCGCGGATCCCCTCCCAGATCGACGTGCCTCCCTCGATCGCGGCGTTGCCGGAAACACCCTGCCACTCGATGGTGAAGCCACCGCATTGCCGCCCGCGGTCATGTGCGGCAGGGCCCGCAACCAGTATGCGCGCCCCCCTGTCGAGCGGGAGCACCCCGCCTTCGTTCTTGAGCAGAACCAGCGACTTCCGCACGGCCTCGCGCGCCACCGTCCGGTGCTCGGGCGACCCGAAGGCAAGACCGTTTGATGCCGGCCGCGCCGCCGGCCGAGGTCGCTCGAAGAGTCCGCACGCGAACTTCACCCGCAGAATCCGCGCGACCGCGTCGTCGATTCTCCCGATCGGCACGACCCCGCGCTGCACCTGCTGCTTCAGTTCGGCGATGACCTCCCGCCACGTCTCGGGCACCATCAACATGTCGATCCCGGCGTTCACCGCCATTGCGGCGGCCTCACCGTAGTCGGCGGCGAGCGGATCGACACCGTTCCAGTCCGACAGCACGAACCCCGTGAACCCCAGTTCCCCTTTCAGGAGATCCTGGATCAGGTAGCGGTGGGCGTGGCACTTCTCGCCTCTCCAGCTGCTCAGCGACGCCATCACGGTGAGCACCCCGGCGTCCACGGCCGCCGGGTACGGCGCCATATGTACCCGGCGTAGTTCCTCCTCGCCGATCATCGTGTCACCCTGGTCCACCCCCGCCTCGGTCCCCCCGTCGCCGACCCAGTGTTTCGCACACGCCAGGATCCCCTCTCCCTGCAGCCCCTTCACGATCCTCGCCGCGTACCCTGCCACCACCCCGGGGTCCTCCGAGTAGCTCTCGTAGGTGCGCCCCCAGCGCGGATCGCGGGCTACGGCCAGCGTAGGCGCGAACGTCCAGTCGACGCCCGCGGCCAGAACTTCCCGGGCCGTGACCCGCCCGATCCTTTCGAGCAGTTCGGGATCGCCGGCGGCCCCCAGTCCGACATTGTGCGGGAAGACGGTGGCGCCCCGGACGTTGGCGTTGCCGTGGACCGCGTCGACCCCGTAGAGGATGGGGATCGCCAGGTGACCGGCGTCCCCTTCCATCGACGCCGCCCAGTACGCGTCGTTCATCTCCACCCAGTCCGTCGTGCGGTTGTCCGCCGGGCAGGAACCGCCGCCGCTCAGCACCGAGCCGATGTGATATGCCTTCACCTCGGCCGGAGTGACGTGGAGCCGCTCCGGCTGCGTCATCTGCCCGATCTTCTGGTCGAGGCTCATGCGCGCGAGGAGCGCGCGGACACGCTCCTCGACGGCGCAGCCTCCCCGGGCCGCACCTGACCCGGTCACGGACCCGAGGGCCCCGCTGGTGGCACTAGATCGCGACGTGGAGGTAGGTCCGGATTTCCCACTCGCGCCCCAGCTCGCCGCCGATGTCCGGGTTGCACTCCATCCTGCCGAATTCGTCGGGGCTCAGCCCGGGACAGTAGCGCGGGGAGTATTCGTTCAGAGACCGCCAGGTGGCGCGCACGCCGAAGCGAGTCTGCGGCAGGTCGAACCAGTCGGGCGTCCCCAGGGTGAAGGAGATGTCGCCCGTGAGCTGCAGCGGGAAGGTGAGGTTGAAGTCGCGGTGGTAGTCGTACGGCCCCCAGTCGTTGAACCGTGCCATCCCCTGGAACTTGAGCGATCCGCTGATCACGCGCAGGTCGATCCCGGCGCGCTGGATCACCCGGTCGTCGTCTCCGTTCGGCTCGCCGGTTCCCGCGTATACGTTGGCGATCAGGCCGGGGCCCGCCCGCCGCTTCGAAACGAGCCGCGCCTTGACTTCCCACAGATCCCGCGGAGGGGGGGCACCGGGGAAGGCGAAGGTGGAGCGTCCGTCGGCGAAGATCCCGATCCCGGCGTCCTGAGTCGTGGGGAAGTTGTAGTACACGAAGCCGAGCGAGGCCGCGAAAGCCGCGTCCTCCCGGCGGTCGCTGTCCCAGTTGTACATCCAGGTGGCCGGCGTGGGGTCGTAGGTGAAGAGGATCTCGGCCGCCCGGGTCTCCCGGTTCCCGCGCACCGCGAAGGGGTCGTCGAGGACGTTCCGCGGCCGCCCCGGCGCCGGCGCATCTGCCGGAACCGGCCCAACGAGCGGCTTGCGCCAGAGGAAGTTGGGCGCGATCTGCCAGTTTCCCGCGAGGACCGTGAAGCCGGTAATCGCGTTGCGCTGGTTGCCGCTGCCGGTGTCCTTGAGCGTCCAGCCGGTGAACGTCTGGGTCTGCGTCATGCCGCCATCGGCTACGAGCCCCATGGCCGCACCCTGCACGTACCAGTTCAGGCGCCCCTTGGTGTAGCTGATCTTCGCCTTCGCGCCGAATGCGTCCGAGGTTCTGATCTCATCCTGCAGAACGCGGTAGTTGCCGGGCTCGCCGTCGACCACCTGGAAGGTCTCCCCGGCCTTGGTCCCGCCGGACATGATGCCACCCACTTCGAGTGTGGCGCCGTCCCGCGTCGTGGCCACATGCACTGTGGCCTTGCGGGTGGGAGGCAGAGGAATCGCGAAGGAACTCGTCGCCGTGCCGGCCTCCGCCAGATCCTCCTGATACATGACGGCGGCCTCGAAGGGCCCGATCCGGGACCGCTGCTTGACGAGCACCGCAGGGTTTGCCCCCCACCACAGTTCGGGACCGATCGCCACCTTCAGCCCACCGAGAAAGCGCTTGCCGGCAATCTCCATCCCGACCGGCGCGAGCCCGTTGTAGATGTCGATGTTGGGCCCGTAGTTGGCTTCCTGATACAGCCCGAAGAAGTCGCCCTCGTAGCCCCAGTGGTAGTGCCCGGAGCGGTAGAATCCCTCAAGGTGGAACCACTTGTCGTCCCAGGACACGTCGGCGCTGTAGACCTTGAGCCGCTCGATGTCCTGCAGCGCGAAATCCTCGCCGTCGCCCCTGACATTCCGCCGCCGGCCCCGGTTCTCGTAGAAGAGTTCGTCGATCGGGTTCGTGGGTACGTCGCCGAGCATGTTGAACGACACGTTCGCGAGCATGTTCTGGGTGGGCCGCGCCGCGAGGTCGGCGTAGAAGGACTGCATCCTGTCGAAGCCGCGGAAGCTCGGGTAGGAGGCGTTCCGCTCGGCCGGCTCCTCCGGGGTGCTCACCAGGGATCCGCCGGTGCTGTAGGTCTCCAATTCGATGCGCACGCCCCGCACGTGGACCCGGTCGAGAGCCGACGCGAGCAGCGCGGACCGGTCACCCTGGGCCCGCAGAGCCATTGCGGCCGGCTGGATGTTCGCGAAGTGCTCCCGGATGGCCGTAAGATCGGTCCCGGGCGCGTACGGGTCGAGGGTATAGGCCTCCTGAAGGGCGTAGTAGGCGGCGCGCGGGAAGAGTTCGTAGAGGTTGTTGAGTTCAGTGGGGCCCTTGGCGACGATCCCCCACCACTCCTCGTTCATGTTGTTTTCCCCCTCCACAAAATCCTCAACGTAGCCGCCGTTCGCCCAGGAGGCGTTCGTGTCCTGGATGTCGAGCCGGTCCTCCTGGCCGAACTTCCACCATCCGTCCGTCCACTGGAAGGTGAATCCGCCGATCGAGTTGCCGACCATGCCCTTGCCGGCCGACTGTTCGTAGATCTCGCGCCACTGGCCGATCAGGTACCTCGCCTGGGTCACCTGGTCCTCGCGCAGATTCCTCGCGTCCCACGCGTCCGCGCCGAACTCGGTGAACATCACGGGGCGATCGAGCGCGTCGTTCACCTCCTGGAACAACTGCCCGAAGGAAACGCCTCTGTACACGTTGGCGCCGAAGACGTCCACGTCGGGAGCCTCCTCGGCGATGATGTCGAGGTACTGGAGGTCACCGTTAGACATGGCGACCGGACGCGACGGGTCGATTTCCTTGATGCGCCGGGCCACCTCCCCGAAGAGCGAGTACATGTGGCGCGCGCGGACCTCGTTCGCTTCACCCTCGGGGAGATCCTCCGTCTCGGCCGAACTCCACACCAGCCCGTAGTTGTTCTCGTTGCCGAGGAGCCACATGAGCAGGCCGGGCGTGTCCTTGAATTCGCCGACCATCTCCTCGATCTCGGCCGCCAGCACCGCGCGGGCGCGGGGGTCCGAGTAGTCCGTATTCGCGCTGAACACGCCGCCCACCGTTACGCCGTAGCGGCCCAGGGCATGGTTCAGGATCGTGTAGATGCCGTAGCGCTCGTAGATGTGCTGAACCCACTTCGGCGTGATCCCCACGTAGGTGCGGATCGCGTTGCCCCCCATGGCCTTGAGCACCGACATTTCGCGTTGCAGCGCCGCCTCGATGATGTGGTCCGGCTCGGTCCAGAAGTTGTAGTTGTAGGTCGTGCCGCGGGGGAAATAGTCCCAGTTGACGCCTTGGATCATCATGTCCCGGCCATCCACCCGGAGGCGCGTGCCGGAATCGTTACTGACGAGTTCGATGACGGGCAGCGGACCCGCGGCGTCCTGGGCGACAGCGGGGGAAAGTGGCGCGAGGACCAGCAGCAGGAGCGCTGGCCGCAACCTGCGCAGAACCCCCCCGCAGCCCCTGGGAGCACCCGCAACCGACGCGGCGACGCACGCGGTGTCAGTCCGGATCAAGCTCATGGTGGCGCCCCCCAACGCGTACCCGAACCCTTTGTTCGGTCACCGAACAAAGTGCGCGAAGGTGTCGCCGCGTGTCAAGGAGAGAACCGGTACTCATATAGACCTCAGTACCCGAACAGGTTCGGCAGGCGCAGCACGACGCCGTCCGTTTAGCAGTCGAAAGTTTGACAGCGGGAGCTCTGTCGGAGCACCTTCCCCGGCCGCGCGTACCGGGCGCCTCGGCAGCTTCCGCAAGCACCCCGGTAGCCGGCACCCGGAGAGGTGGCAGAACGGCAATGCACCGGTCTCGAAAACCGGCGCCCTCACGGGCTTGGGGGTTCGAATCCCCCCCTCTCCGTTAAGGGGTTCGAACCGAGCGACCGGCGGGAGCGAGCTCGGCGACTCCCGCCGTCAACGACCCGCCGCCCACCGCCATCCGCGGTGCGCCTAGTGGAAGCGTGGGGGGCCACCTAAATTGGGGGATGACCCGCTTGCCGGCCGTGCACCGGTGAATCTCACCTGCCTCGCTCTCGCCTTCGCGGTGTGCTTCGGCACCCGCTGCTGGATCCTCGACGGACCGCGCGTCACCGAGATCGATGAAGCCTCCGCCGACACGCTCCAGAGCTGGTTCATCGGCGATTTCGGCGCCGACACGCTATGGGTCGACGAGAGTGGCCGGAACGTCCATGCCATGAACCGGGAGACCGGCGAACGGGCGACCATCGACCGGATGCTCGTTCGGGTCACCCGTCACGGCGGAGAGGATTCGCAGACACCGGCCCGACCCCGGAGCCGACGCGACCCCCGCTAGCGACCCCCGCTAACGAGCCTGGTACGGGGCCGGGTCCCGGGCGCCTGCGGCCGCGAACCCGGCGAGCCTCAGGCGGCAGGAGTCACACTCCCCACAGGCCGCGTCCGACGCATCGGGATCGTAGCAACTCCGCGTCATCCCGTAGTCGACCCCCAGCGCGAGCCCGCGCCGGATGATCTCCGCCTTGGTGAGATCGATCAGGGGTGCGTGGATCCGGAACGGCCGACTCCCTTCCACCCCCGCCCGGGTACCGAGGGCCGCGAGGTGCTCGAACGCAGCGAGAAACTCCGGGCGACAGTCGGGATATCCGCTGTAGTCCACGGCATTCACGCCGATGAAGATGTCGGAAGCCTGGAGAACCTCCGCCCACGCGAGCGCCATCGAGAGGAAGATCGTGTTTCGCGCCGGGACGTAGGTGATGGGGATGTCCTCGGGGTCCGCGGACCCGCGGCCGCCCTTGGGGACCTCCAGGTCATCGGTGAGCGCCGAACCCCCGAACGCGCGCAGATCGACGGCGGTGACCACGTGCCGGGTCACCCGCATCGCCTCCGCCACGCGACGGGCGGCGTCCACCTCCCGCTCGTGCCGCTGCCCATAGCGGAGCGTCAGCGCACAGGGCCGATATCCCTGCTCCACCGCGATCGCGAGCGCGGTCGCCGAGTCCAGTCCACCGCTGAGGAGAACCACCGCCCTGCGACCCATCCGCAAACCGTAACACGATTTCGCACCGCGCGGCAATGCATGGTAAAGTGGGGCCGGAAGCGGCCCAAACGCAGAAGGAGAACCGATGCGGATCCGGTCACCCGGCCGGGGCGACGCACTGCTGGTAGTCGACGTGCAGAAGGACTTCCTCCCCGGCGGGGCGCTCGCCGTGCCCGAAGGCGATGCGGTGATCCCGCCGCTGAACGAAGCGATCCGCGCCTTCGCCGAAGCGGGCCTTCCGATCTTCGCGACGCGCGACTGGCACCCGCCGAACCACTGTTCCTTCGTCGAGCAGGGTGGTCTCTGGCCGCTTCACTGCGTCGCGGGGACCCGCGGGGCGGCGTTCCCGGCGTTCCTGCGGCTTCCCGCCTCGACCGTTGTGATCTCCAAGGCGGACGATCCGGCCTCCGAGGCTTACTCCGCGTTCTCCGGCACCGATCTCGCGGAACGCCTCTCGGATCGAGGCGTCAGGCGCGTCTTCGCGGGCGGCCTCGCGACGGATTACTGCGTCCTCCGAACGGTACTCGACGCCCGGGCGGCCGGGCTCGACGTGGTCGTTCTGGACGACGCCGCGCGAGCCGTGGACGTAGAGCCGGGCGACGGGACCCGCGCCATCGACCGCATGCGCGCGGCGGGGGCGACATTCGCCGCCACGCGAACGGTCCTGGCCGAGGGATAGCGAACGAATGGCCGCAGGCGCCCTCCTCACCGATCTGTACCAGCTCACGATGCTCAAGGCGTACTGGGAACACGGCATGCACGAGACGGCCGCGTTCGAGTTCTTCGTCCGCCGTCTCCCCCCGAACCGAAACTTCCTGCTGGCCGCGGGCCTGGCGCCTGCCCTCGACTACCTGGAAGACCTGCGTTTCGCGCCCGACGAACTCGAATGGCTCGGCACGCAGCCCGGCTTCCCCCCCGCCTTCGTCGACTGGCTCGCCGATCTGCGCTTCACCGGGGATGTGGACGCCATGCCCGAGGGGACCGTCTTCTTCCCCGAAGAGCCTCTGCTGCGGGTCACCGCGCCCCTCCCGGAGGCGCAACTCGTGGAGACACGACTCATCTCGCTGCTCAACTACGCCTCCCTCATCGCCTCGAGGGCGGTCCGTTTCAGGCTCGCGGCCCCGAAAGCCCGGCTCGTGGACTTCGGTCTGCGGCGGGCGCACGGCTCGGAGGCGGGGCTCCTCGCCGCCCGGGCCGCCTACGTCGCCGGTTTCGACGGCACCGCGACCGCGCTCGCCGGACAGCGCTGGGGGATTCCGACCTTCGGCACCATGGCCCATTCGTTCATCCAGGCGCATGACAGCGAGGCCGACGCCTTCATTCGCTTCGCCCGCGCCCATCCCGACAACACGGTGCTGCTCATCGACACCTACGACACCGAGGCGGCGGCGTTGAAGGTCGTCGAGATTGCCCCCGGCCTCGGCGCCGAAGGCATCGAGATCCAGGCGGTGCGGCTGGATTCCGGAGATCTCGCGTCCCACGCACGGCGCGTGCGCCGGATCCTGGACGAAGGGGGCTGCCGTGAAGTCCGGATCTTCGCGAGCAGTTCGCTCGACGAGCACGATGTGGCCCGGCTGGCCCACGCCCCGATCGATGGCTTCGGCGTGGGGGCCGCCCTCACGGTCTCCGCCGACGAGCCGACGCTCGACAGCGTCTACAAGCTCCAGGAGTACGCCGGCTGGCCGCGACGCAAGCGCTCCGAGGGGAAGGCGACGTGGCCCGGCCGCAAGCAGATCTTCCGCACTCGCGAAGGCGGGCGGCTCGCGCGCGATGTGCTGGGACTCGAGAACGAAGCGCTGTCCGGCGAGCCGCTGCTCCGTCCCGTGGCGCGCGGCGGAGCCCGACTCCGGCCGGACCCCCCGCTGGAAGAGATCCGCGAGCGCGTGCGAACCTCGCTGGCGACGCTCCCGGCCGAAGTCCGGGCCCTCGAGCCGGCGCGCACGCCCTTCCCGGTGGAACCATCCCCCGCCGTGCGCGAACTGGCCCGGCAGGTCGACCGCCGGTCTGCCGGTTAGCCGGGTCGGTTAGCCGGAAGAGAACTCCAGCGTCAGCGAAGGCGTCTCGCCGGCGGCGACGGAGACGCGCTCCGACACCGTCCCCAGCGTGGGGTGCCAGGCCTCGATCTCGTAGTCTCCCGGCGGCAGCGTCGGGAGCGTGAACGCCCCGTCCTCGCCCGTGACGTCGAAGAACTCGTGCTCGAGGACGTGGATGGAGGCGGTCATCCAGCCGTGGATGTCGCAGCGCACCTGGATCCCGATCTCCGGGGTCTCGAACGAGCGCGTGCTCTGGATCCCCTGAATGGGCTGGCCGAGGTTGAACCCCGGGTTCGAGTCGGGCACGACCCGGACGTTGTGCAGGGTCGCGTCGCTGTTGCGGATGACGAGCGGCTGGCCCGCGCGGACGGCCACCGCACGCGGCGTGTAGAGGCAGTCCTCCTGGTCGAGGAGGGCCTCGGCCTCGGGCGCCGGACTCGACGCACTCGCTGCGGGCGCGTTGACGATCCGCACGAGCACGTCCGCCAGACCGCCGTCCGCACCGACGCGCACCGGACGGTCCATCAGGGTCTCGTCGTGCCGGTCCCGGCAGTAGGCGTCGGCGGACATGTCGATCTCCGCCCCGGCCGGCGGCTCTCCGGCGAAGCGCACCTGTCCCTCGGCCACGACGATGCGACCCGTGACCGCGCCAGACTCGGCCGCGCCGGCCGCAACGATCCCGACCGCAACGACCCCGAGCGCACAGGGGAGAAACGGGCCCCGTCCCCACCTACCAGCCATCGAACAACCCTCCGTCGAACCAGTCCCACAGGAAATAGACGAGGAACTGCGTGCTCCTCACATCGGCATCCGTCAGCGGCACCCGCACCCCGACGTTGAGCATCACGTGCTGCCGCGTGTTCAGCGTCACCTGCATCTGCGGCACCAGGTCCCACTGCGGCTGCGCACCGTCGGCCAGGTGCGTGCTCGCCAGCACTTCGACCATCGGGGACCACGAACGGCCGAACTCCCCGCTCGTGAACGTGCGTCCGAGGACGGCATGAAAGAACGCTTCCCGCACGTCTTCGTCGTGCTCGGCCGTGCCGTGGGACTCTCGATGCCCGCGCGCGAGGAGTCCCCCGCCAGCCTGCAGGTGGACGAAGGCGTCGCCGGGGAGGATCTGTCCCAGCGCGAGAAACGGTTCGATCTGGAACTCGGCGCTTCCGATGCCGCGCTCCGAGTCGCCGGTCGGGAGCTTCACTTCCGTGCCGAAGCTGAAGATCGTCCGCAGGTTGTGCAGCAGCGCGCGCTTGTAACCGATCTCGATATCGCCGAGTCCGACCCCCCAGTCCGACGCCGGCCCCCCGTCGCTCGAAGCCGGAGTCGAGGAGTCCTCGGCGAAGCCGAAGGGAAGAGCAATCTCGACCTGGTTTCGGGAGCCGAAGCGCTTCTCGTACAGGAGTTCGTTGACGATCGCCCCGGGTCCTTCCGCGTTCGCGCTCGCCGTCCACACCCACTCGTCTTCCGGATACGCCTTCTCGGTGAAGAGGGGCCGGGGGAGGTTGAGTTCTCCGCGGGGCCAGGCGCGGTCCGTGCAGAACGTCCGGATGTGGTCCATGATCGCCTGCAACTGGTCGTCGTCGAACGCCTCGGCGAAGGCGGGCATCACGTCGCTGAAGCCGCGGACCGGCCCTCCGGCCTTCGACACGATGATCCAGTCCGCGTCCGGCTCCCGCGAGGCGAAGCTGCAGTCCGTCAGATCCGGCAGAGGGTCGTCGAACGCGATCCGGTCGGCCGCCGCGCCCCGTCCGTCCGACCCGTGGCAACTCGCGCACCCCGCCTCGTACAGCGCCATCCCGTCCGGGGCCTCCTGCGCGGCCTGCGCGCCCTCAAGCGATCCGGGGGTCGAGAGCAAAGCCGACGCCGAAACCAGCACGACCAGACCCGCGCCGGTGAGGCGGGCGCGGAAGCCGGAGAGCCTGTCGTTGCGTGCGATCAAATCCGTGTTTCCTCGTGGTCGGGGGGTCCCATCGGGCCGACGATGTCGTAATCTGCAAACGTTGTCCGACGCGCCGGCACCGTGTCCGACGCGCCGGGCGCAGTTTCAATACCGATAATCGTTATCGGGGTCAAGGTCGTCACGGGGACGCGGACGGCCGTGCCCGAGGAGGTCGCATGAGATCCGCCAGACTGTCCCGGGGATTCGCCCTCGCCGCGTGCGTCGCGGCTCCCTTCGCCGCGGCTCCCGGCCCCGCCGCCGCCGAGCAGGCGTCGCAGGCCGGCGCCACCGCCTTCGTCGGCGTGAACGTGATTCCGATGGATTCCGACCGGATCCTGACCGGACACACCGTCGTCGTGCGCGGCGACCGGATCGTCGCGGTCGGCCCGGCCGCCGACGTGGACGTGCCGGCCGGCGCCCGCCGTATCGACGGCGCCGGGAAGTACCTCATGCCGGGGCTGTCGGAGATGCACGGGCACACCCCCGGCGGCTTCCCGACCGACACGTTCCGCGAGCAGGTGATGTTCCTCTACGCCGCAAACGGCGTGACGACGGTGCGCGGGATGCTCGGCCTCCCCGGCGACCTCGAGTTGAAGGCGAGGACGAACACCGCCGAGATCTGGGGGCCGACGCTCTACCTCGCGGGCCCGAGCTTCAACGGCAACTCGGTCACGTCGCCGTCGCAGGCGGCGGAGCGCGTGTGGGTGCAGAAGGAGGAAGGGTGGGATCACCTGAAGATCCACCCCGGACTCACCGTGCCCGAATACGACGCGCTCGCCGCGGCCGCCGCGCAGGCCGGCATCCGCTTCGGAGGCCACGTCCCGGCCGACGTCGGGATCCGGCACGCCATCCTCATGGGACAGGAGACCTTCGACCACCTCGACGGCTACATGGAGGAGGCGGGAGGCATCCGCGGCCCCATGGACCCGGCAACCATGGAGGAACTGTTCGCGCTCACGATCGGCGCCCGCGCCTGGGTCG
This sequence comes from Candidatus Palauibacter denitrificans, assembly GCA_009841015.1. Taxonomy (GTDB): domain Bacteria; phylum Gemmatimonadota; class Gemmatimonadetes; order Palauibacterales; family Palauibacteraceae; genus Palauibacter; species Palauibacter denitrificans. The sequence continues at coordinate 24,852 of VXMQ01000141.1, forward strand.
TGCCCACCATGGTCCTCTGGGAAGTCGGCGTCATCGGCCTCGGCGACCCCGACGCGCTCGCCGCCTATCCGGAGATGCGCTACTGGCCCCCCGAGGGCGTCCAGGGCTGGAAGGACCGGCTCCAGGCCATCCAGGCGCGCGGCGCATGGGACGTGGAGCAGGCGCGCCTGCACGGGACCAACCGGACGCGGCTCCTCGGCATGATGAACGAGGCCGGCGTGGGCATCCTCATGGGCACCGATTCGCCCCAGATGTTCAGCGTCCCCGGCTTCTCGCTCCACCGCGAACTCGCGGCGATGGCCGACGCGGGAATGTCACCGTACGAGATCCTCGTCAGCGGCACCCGCAACGTCGGCGACTACTTCCAGGCCTACGACACCTTCGGTACGGTGGCCGCCGGCCGGCGCGCCGATCTCATCCTCACCAACTCCAACCCCCTCGACGATGTCGCGAACGTCGCCGACCGCGCCGGCGTCATGGTCCGCGGCGTATGGAAGTCCGAGGAAGAGATCCAGCAGGGCCTCGCCGAAATCGCCACCAGCTTCGGCAACTGAGCGACTGCCGCGCCCGGCGGAACTCAGGCGTCGGCCTGGGCGAGGCAGTCCGGGCAGTGGCCGAGGAGGTGCACCATCGCGCGGCGGATGGACTCGGCCCACGGCCCATCGATCGACAGCGCCGCGGCGATCTCCTCCTTCAGACAGGCCACCCGGCCGCAGTCCTCGCACAGGAAGTGCGGGTGGCGATGGCTGTCTTCGTGGTCTCCCGCGAGCGCGTATCGGTCGATGCCGTCCGCCCGACTCACCACTGGGGCGAGGCCGGCCTCGCGCAGCTTGACCAGGTTGCGGTAGATCGTCGCCTGATCCCAGTCCGAGTCGCCCAGCAGGTCGAGCACCTGCGTGAACGATACCGGATCCTCGGCGCCGGCCAGAATGCCGAGCACGGCAACGCGCGGCGCGGTTACGCGCAGACCGCACTCGCGCAGCCTCCGACGGGCCTCTTCCTTCGTGATTCGCATGGACCCTCCCCTGCGCGGTAGCGGCAGAACCGACGTTCGAGGACGTTAGAGGCAAGCACTTGCACATGCAAGTGACTTGTGTATTTTCTCGCACTCGCAAGCCGCTTGCAGGAGCACGCCGCCTTGCAGGAGCCCTCCCGCAGTGAGAAGTGCCGGAAAAGGAAGTTCGATGCGCAGCAATCCAGACGCCGTACCTCGTGACGAGCGCCTTCCCGTCACGGTGTTGTCCGGCTTCCTCGGAGCCGGGAAGACCACCCTCCTCAATGAGGTTCTGAACAATCGGGAGGGACGCCGGGTCGCGGTCATCGTGAACGACATGAGCGAGGTCAACATCGACGCGGCCCTCGTGGAGCGCGGGGGCGCCCAGCTCTCGCGAACCGAAGAGACGCTCGTCGAGATGACGAACGGCTGCATCTGCTGCACGCTGCGGGAGGACCTGCTCGCCGAAGTCTCCCGGTTGGCCCGGGAGAGGCGTTTCCACTACCTGCTGATCGAGTCCACGGGGATTTCGGAGCCGATCCCGGTCGCCCAGACCTTCACCTTCGAGGACGAGGACGGGGTGAGCCTCGGCGACATCTCGCGCCTCGATACGATGGTCACCGTCGTGGACGCCGCGAGCTTCCTCAAGGACTACAACGCCGCCGAAGCCCTGCAGGACCGCGGTGAGTCGTTGGGCGAAGAGGACGAGCGGACGGTCACCGACCTGTTGATCGACCAGGTCGAGTTCGCCGACGTCATCGTGCTCAACAAGCTCGATCTCGTCGCCGCGGACCATGCGCGCGAGGTCGAGGCCATTCTGCGCGCGCTCAACCCCGGCGCGGAGATCCACCGGGCGACACATGGGCAGGTACCCCTTGAGCGCGTGCTCGACACGGGCCTGTTCGACTACGACAAGGCGGAAAGCTCGGCCGGCTGGATCCGCGAGCTCGAGGGAGACCACACGCCCGAGACGGAGGAGTACGGGATATCGACCTTCACCTATCGGAGTTCGGCGCCGTTCGACGCGGAGAAGCTGTGGGCGTTCCTGAACGACGACGAGAACTGGCGCGGCGTGCTCCGGTCGAAGGGCTTCTTCTGGGTCGCCGCCGATCACAAGGCCGTATACGAGTGGGAACAGGCCGGGGGTGTGAGTTCCGTCAACCCCATGGGCATGTGGTGGGCCGCGACGCCGAGGGAGTACTGGGACCACCCGGACGGAGAGCGGCCGGACCAGCAGTCGAGTTGGCACCCTCGGTACGGGGATCGTCACCAGGCACTCGTCTTCATCGGTCAGGAGATGGACGAGGCCGCGGTCCGCGCGCGACTCGACGCATGCCTGCTCGACGAAGCCCTTGCCGCCGCCGACAGCAGCACCTGGGAGGGACGTCCCAACCCCTTCCCCGAGCTTCAGATGGTCGAGGAGGTGGCCGGATGAACACTACGGCTCAGGACGACCTGATCGATGTGGTCATCGTCGGCGCGGGCGCCGCCGGCGTGGGCGTCTCGGTCGCACTCGCGCACGCGGGGATCGAGAACTTCGTCGCGCTCGAACGCCACTCGGTCGGCGCCTCGTTCGCCCAGTGGCCGGCCGAAACCCGCTTCATCACCCCTTCGTTCCCGACGAATTCGGTCGGCATGCTCGACCTGAACTCCGTCGTGATCGGGACCTCGGCCGCCTGGTCCCTGGAGGTCGAGCACCCCACCGGGAGGCAGTACGCGGCCTTCCTCCAGGCGATCGCCGACCACTTCGAGTTGCCGATTCAGGAGGGCGTCGACGTGCTTCGGATCGACCGGAGCGGCGAAGAGTTCGTGGTCGAAACCACCGCGGGATCCCTGCGTGCCCGGCACGTCATTTGGGCCGCGGGCGACTTTCAGTATCCGCGCCTGAACAGCTTCGAGGGCAGCGAGCTGTGCCTGCACACGGCGCTGCTCCCCAGCTACGCCGATTTGGAGGGGGACGATTTCATCGTCGTCGGCGGCTACGAGAGCGGCGTCGACGTTGCCAGCCACCTGGCCGAGCGAGGCAAGCGGGTGCGCCTCTTCGACCGCGGGAGTCCATGGGCGTCCGAGAGCTCCGATCCCAGCGTCGCCCTTTCCATCTTCTCGCTCGAGCGGACACGACGCCCTTCGTACGCGGAGCACGTGGAGCTCTTTCCCGACACCGCAATCACCGCCGTCGCTGCCGCCAACGGTGGATTCGAGGTCGCCACGGGGGACGGGCAGCGCTTTCGTACGCCCGTGCCGCCCCTCCTCGCGGGAGGGTTTGACGGAAGCCACCCGCTCGTGATGGACCTCTTCGAGGCGCGGGAAGACGGATTTCCGCTCCTCAGCGAGCACGACGAATCGACGATCGTCCCCGGGATCTACCTGTGCGGCGCGTCCGTGCGGCACGACAAGCACATCTTCTGCTTCATCTTCAAGTACCGGCAGCGGTTCGCGGTTGTCGCCAAGTCGATCGCGACCTCGCTGGGCCTGCCCGCCGAGGGGCTCGAGATGTACAGGATGTGGGGCATGTACCTCGACGACCTCTCCTGCTGCGGACAGGAGTGCATATGCTGACCGATTGCGCCGAAGCCCCCGCGCCCGCGACTCCAAAGCTGACTCCAAAGCTGACTCCGGAGCTGGCTCCGAAGCTGACTCCGAAGCGCCGGCGACTGCGGCGGGTGCTGCGTCGGGCGATGCGTATCGAGTGGGCCGGCCAAACGGCCGCCAGCCTGTGCTGGATCGCCAGCGTGTTCGCGTACGGGATCACCTCACGCGGCGACTGGCTGCAACTCTGCGCCGCCTCCGCCTGGCTACTCGCCAACACCGCCGCCCTGGCAATGCCCAAGACCGACTGACCCGCCCGCCACGGGCTGGTATCGTTCGTTCACAACCCTTACTTCTTCTAGCGGAGGTCCTACGATGGAGAAGAATCGGCTGGACGAGATTCTAAAAAAGAACCCCAAGATCGACCGCGTCGCGGTGGACCGTAGCCAACAGGCGGCCAAGCAGCTTGCCGACGTGGGGATCAAGCTGGGCGGGTATCGGCTGGAGCCCGCCCTGGGTGGCGGGACGATCAAGAGTTCCGACCAAACTCCGCGGGGCAGCAGTGCCGCGTAGCTCGGAGGCCGACGGTGCCCGGAACGGCCAGGCGCCGGGGCGGGTGGAGCGGCACGAGGGGATCATCACGGTGCGGGGCGGCGGCAGGCACCGGGCGTGGAACGGGATCGAGTACAAGACGGGGATGTGGGCGGAGAACGTCGGCTCCGGCGCGCTCTCCATGAACGTGGCGATGATCCCGCCCGGCGGCGTCGCGAAGGCACACATCCACGTGGATTTCGAGGTGATGCTCTACATCCTCGAGGGACGCGTCCGGCACGAGTTCGGGCCGCGGCTCGAGAAGACGCTCGATAACGAGGCGGGCGACTTCATCTTCATCGAACCCGGCGTCCCCCACGAGGTGTTCAACCTCAGCGACACCGAGCCGGTCGTCGCCGTCGTGGCCCGCTCCGACGCCCAGGAGTGGGAAAACATCGTCGACTTCGAACGCCCCGAGCGCCCGTAGCGCCGCCAGCGACCCTCAGGCCGCCGTCAGGCCGCCCTCAGGCTGCTCTCAATGGGGTCTCGTCGTACTGCGCCCAGAGGACGAAGAGCGCCCAGTCGAGGTCGAGCGGGTCGCCCTGCCAGAGGCTGGTCGCCGTCCAGGGGTCGATCCCCTCCTGCCGGTGCCAGTTCCGGAGCCCCGCGTCGGCGGTTCGGGGCGTCTTGACGTCCTCGCGGACCGGGGGCACCGCCGGTACCACGCGGCCCTTCGGGTCGCGGAAGCGCGCCGCGCCCGGCCTCGCGCCCGGTGTCGCGCCTGCCTGCCCCATCTCCACCCGCCAGCCGCCCTCGTGCACGGCCCGGTGATGGAACCGGCACAGGAGGATCAGGTTGTCGAGCTTCGTCTCGCCCCCCTCGGACCACGGGATGGCGTGGTGGGCCTGCGTGTAGCGAGAGCCGCAGCCCGGGAAGCGGCAGCCCCCGTCCCTGACGTCGAGCGCCTTGCGCAGCCGCCACCCCACCGTCCGCTGGCGGCGGCCCACGTCCAGCACCGAGCCGTCCGCCCCGCGCTTCACTTCCACGACCTCCGCGTCGGAGATCAGCCTCCGGGACGTTCCCGCGGGAACGTGTGAGCCGTCCTCCGTGGCCAGGATCTCGGGGCCGCCGGCCACGGTGTGGACCACCAGTTGCACCTTCGCCTCCGTGCGATCCTCGAGCCACGCCCCGAGCGCGTCGTGGCGCTGCTCCCCCTGACTCAGCCGGGGCGCGGGGGGCGGCGCGGGTGCGGACGTCGGCGGGTCCGGCTCCCCCATGGCGGCGTCCGCCTCGCCCTCCGCCTCGCCCTTCGTAGCAGCGTCCGCCTCCCGCTCCATGGCGCATTCCTGTCGGTAGAGTTCGTCGGCGGCCGCATCCAGCGCCTCCACGAGCAGGGCGCCCACTTCGGGCAGGAGCAGCCCCCGGACCTCGTACATGCCGTCGCCCGTCACCCGAACCGTCAGGTGCCGGCGCGCCGCCATCTCCGACGGCCCGTCCAGGAACTCCCCCCAAGCCACCTCCGCGCTCCTCCACGCGCGCACGAGACGCTCCACCTGGCTCGCCGTGTGGTGGAGGGCGAACTCGACCAGCCGCGCCTCGTTCTCGGCCGTGGCCACGCGCGTCAGCGCCCGGACCTTGGACCAGGAGAGCCGCCCCTTCTCCATCTCGGAGGAGGTCAAGGGGAGGTCGGCGAGGCAGCGGGCCACCCGCAGCCGCTCGCGCGCCGCGCCGAGGGAGAGCCCGGCGCGCCAGTTCAGCCAGTGGGCGCAGGAGCGCCACCCGCTCCAGAGTTCCTCCCCGTCGTAGCGGCGCAGCAGCGTCAGCAGCCGGTACTGGGCCGCGTCGAGGTGGGCGCAGAGTTCGGCGATCTCGTCGCCCACGGGGTCGCAGTACGAGGCAGCGGGGGGCGAGGCAGCAGGGGTGGAGGCGTCGGGGGCGTCGGGCGTGAAAGGCATGGCGTTCTCATCCGAATCTCAGGGCTCAGGGGCAGGCGGAGCGGCACCGCTCACGATTCGCTCACAACTCCGGTTTCATACCCCGATCTTCGGTAAATGTTCGGATAATGTCTCAACGCCGTCTCAAAGCGGTCCTTCAGCCGATCTCGCCCCATTTCGACCGATCTCGACCGATTTCGACGGACCTCGACGCGCGGGACGTTCCCGCGGGAACGCCGGTGAGCATCCTCTCGCCGGCGACGTGCCTTGACCTGGACGCCGTGATCGTGAATCTTCGAGGCCAGTTGAGAATGAATCTCATTCTAATCGAGCAACGGGGGGAGCATGTACCGCAGTCGCAGCGCACTTCTCGCCCTCGTCATGATTCCGGTGCTGTCGGCTGGCTGTGCCGGGGGTGGCGATGATGCGGCGGAATCCGAACCCGCCGCCGCGGCGTCCGAGCCTGCCGCCGTGGATGCCGCTGACGCTGACGCCGCAACGGCCGCCCTCTTGAACCCCAACCTCGCGACGGAAGACGAGTTGGCCGCGGTCGCGGGGATCACGGCCGAGGTGGCCGCGGCGGTCGTGGGCGGGCGGCCCTACCTGCGCGCGGCGGATCTGCACGCGGCGCTGGCGGAGGCGGTCGGCGACGAGGCGGCGCGGACGGCGTACGGTGCGCTCTGGCTGCCGATCAATCTCAACGACGTGACGAACGACGAGATCCTGCTGATCCCGGGCGTGGGGGATCGGATGGCGCACGAGTTCGAGGAGTACCGCCCGTACGTGGACATGGGCGAGTTCCGCATGGAGATCGGGAAGTACGTGGACGAGGAAGAGGTCGAGCGGCTCGCGCGCTACGTGTACGTCCCGATCGACCTGAACAGCGCCACCCGCGACGAGATCATGGCGGTGCCGGGGATGAGCGAACGCATGGCCCATGAGTTCGAGGAGTACCGCCCGTACACCGACCTGGAGCAGTTCCGGCGCGAGATCGGGAAGTACGTGGACGAGGACGAGGTCGCGCGGTTCGAGCGCTACGTGACGCTGAACCCGGGCGGATAGGGGGTAAGGGGCGGACAGGGGCGCGGCCCGCCGAGGCGGGGTACGCGAGCGATGATCCGGACCATCGTCTTCTGGCTGCACCTCACGGTGGCCGTGGCAGCCGGGTTGGTCATCCTGATGCTCGCGGCGACGGGGGCGGTGCTGTCGCTGGAGGAGACGGTGACGGGGCTGGCGGAGCGACGGCACTTCGTGGCCGCGCCGGAAGGCGCCCAACGGCTGCGTCCGGAGGGGGTCGCGCTGGCGGCGGGGCTCGTGGCGACGTCGCTGAGCTATTCTTCGGATCCGCGCGCGGCCGTGCGCGTCCACGAGGGACAGGACCTCCACGCCCTGGTCGATCCGTACACGGGGCAGGTGCTGGGGAGGGGACCCGGCGGACTCGAGCGGTTCTTCGAGGGCGTTCACAACTGGCACCGCTGGTTCAACGTGTCGGGAAGCTCGGTGCGCCGGGCGCGCGCGGTGACCGGAGCGGTGAACGTGGCCTTCCTCTTTCTGCTGCTCACCGGACCCATCCTGTGGTTCCCGCGGCCCGTCACCCGGCGGTCGCTCGCGAGGGCGCTCCTTCTCCGCCCCCGGGCGAAGGGCGCCGCCCGCGACCTCAATTGGCACCAGACGGTCGGGATCTGGTCCGTCCTGCCGCTGGCCGTGATCGCCGCGACGGGGGTCGCCACGTCGTATCCGGCCCTGGGAGATCGGGTCTATCCGGTCGTAGGGAGCGCGGTGCCCGCCGCGGCGTGGCCGGCTGGATCAGAGTCGGCTGAACCAGAGTCCGAAGGAGTGGGGACCGAGGGGGAGGAGGGCGCCGCGCGCGCGCCGGATCCGGACCTCCGCGCCGCGCTCGCCACCGCGGAGGCGTGGGCCCCGGAGTGGAAGACGCTGATCCTGCACATGCCGCGCCCCACGGACGCCGAAGTCCGCGTCGAGGTGCACGGAGGGCGCGCGGGCCAGCCTCAGAGGGCCGGGCTTCTCACGCTGGACACCGCCACCGGTAGTGTGCGCGCGTGGGAGTCCTTCGCCGACGACACGCCCGCGCGGCGGGCGCAGCAGTTCCTGCGTTACGCGCACACGGGGGAGTACTGGGGGCTGCCGGGCCAACTGCTGGCGGGTCTCTTCTCGCTGGCGGCCGCGCTCATGGTGTGGACCGGCCTCTCGCTGGCGGTCCGCCGGCTGCGGCGCTTCGTCGGGCTTCGCCGGGCGCCGCCCACCAGCGGGACGGCTTGAGGCGCTCGCCGCGGCCGCCGACGCGGTCCAACCACAGGGCGAGCCGCCGCAGCCGCGTGCCCGCCAGCCGGCGCCACACCCGGCTCCACCGGTCGCGATAGTCGCGGTTGTACGGGCAGACGCGGATGCAGATCGAGCAGTCGGTGTTCTGGTTGGCCCAGAAGCGGAAGCACTTCTCGGCATCCGTGGTCCACTTCCGGATCCCCTGGATGTTCGACCGGTTGTGGACAAGCGTGGACGGTTCGCCGCCGGCGATGGCCCCCGCGGGGCAGCCCTTCGTGCACGCGCGGCAGATGTCGCACGTCTCCTTCACGCCGAAGCGGACGGGCCGGTCGTGGGCGAGCGGCATGTCGGTGAACACCTTGCCGAGCCGCACGCGGGGACCGTACTCGCGGGTGATGAGGAGGCCGTGGCGCCCGTACTCGCCCAGTCCGGCCCGGATGGCGAGCGGGATGACCAGCGCCGAGTCGTTCATGCTGGCCACGGCGCGGTAGCCGAGATTCACGATGTACTGCGCGATCGCGAGCAGCACGATCGTGTCCCGGGAATAGGTGGCGCCCGTCGCGGTGCCGCTCAGCGCGGAGGGCGCCGTGCTCAGGAGTTCCCGGTCCATGGACTGCGCGATCACGATCACGTTTCCGAGATCGGTGGAGATCTCCTGCGGTTTCTCGTGCTCGTTCTCGCGGCTGTAGGCATGCGTGTAGAGCCAGCGCTCGTCGTTCCCCGTGATCCCCACCAGGTCGGCACCCAGCGTCTTCGCGGCGTGCTTGATCTCGCGCGCCATTTCCTCGGGAGACTCCACCTCCAGCGTCTGGCCCGGGCCCTCGCGAACGCTGGTGTACGGGTCGAGAAAGCCCTCGCGGCGGTCGTCGCCGTCCCGCAGTTCGGCGAAGATGTCCGTCACGTGCCAGGACGCGTTGCGCAGCGCGTAGTCCCGCTGGGTGAAGCCGTCGACGGCCCGCCAGGTCAGCTTCGGCGTGCGGTACGTCTCGTAGAACATGTCCGAGCGATGCGTGCGCACCTCCGGGTCCCAGAAGGAACGGCAGAAGATGTCGTCCCTCTGTGAGAAGCGCTGGAAGTCCTCCCGGACGTCGAAGCCGGCTTCCGTGTCCGTGTCCGTGGCCCTGTCCATCAGAGATCCCTGCAGCCGTATTCAATGCCGGTCTTCACGGCTTCGACCAGCTCGTCGATGTCCGCCCGGGTGACGATGAGAGGAGGGGCGATGGTCACGGTGTTGTTCAGGCCGGGGATGCTGCGCGTGGTCCGGCCCACGAGCACGCCCTCCCGGGCGGCGCGTCCCACGACGGCCGCCATGACGTCCTCGCTCACGGGCGTCTTCGTCGCCTTGTCCTCCACCAGTTCCACGCCGGCGAACAGGCCCCTGCCGCGGACGTCGCCGACATGGTCGTGGTCGCGGAGCTCCCGCAGGCGGTCCTGCAGGTAGGCCCCCGTCGCGCGGCTGTTCTCGATCAGATCCTCGTCCTCGATGATGCGCAGGTTCTCGAGCGCGGCCGCGAACCCGACGGTGCACCCGCCGTAGGTGCTGATGTCCCGGAAGTAGTGGAACCGGTCGGCCGGATCGCCGAGGAAGCGGTCGAACACCTCGCCGCGCACCGCCGCCGCGGAGATCGGGGCGTAGGAACTCGCCATCCCCTTGGCCATCGTCACGATGTCCGGCACGAAATCGTAGTGCTCGAACCCGAACATCGTCCCCGTGCGCCCGAACCCGCACACGACCTCGTCGATGATCAGGATGACGCCGTATTCGTCGCAGA
>VXMQ01000108.1:0-23926 GCA_009841015.1 Candidatus Palauibacter denitrificans
AAACACCTCCCCCCTTTTCCTCTTCACCAGCTCGGGGGTGGGTCTCCTACGCCGCGTCGCGCGCGCGCGGGGGGGGGGGGGGGGGGGCCCCCTAAAAACCCCCCCCCCCCCCCCCCCCCACGGGCGAATGCCCCGATCAAATCAATAGAGATCGCCGCCGCCGTCGCCGCCACCCGAGCCACAGCTAATGGTCTTGGCGAACTCGTAGCCCGGCATGATGCAGGTCTTATCTGCGCATGATCCGCCCGCGCCGCAGCCCATCTGGTCGCAGTAGTCATCGGGATCAGTGGGGCAGAAGGTCGAACAGATTCGGTCGCAACCGCCGCCGGTACTCGCGGAGGTACCGCTTGCCAACACGGTTCCACCCAAGATCACGAGCAAGCAGAGGATCTGAATGATGCGAAGCGCAGCTGGTGACAACGACATCTTTGTTCCTACCTGCATGGTTCCTCCCGCGTCTTGTGGGATGATAGGCCCCGAGAACCCCTCCCGGGACTCGTCGGCGACTGGGCCGATCGCAGCTGCGAAACCCAGGGCCGTGACGAAGGGCTGCCGGATCATTGGCCACCGCAGGGAAGCACCGCACGGAGCCGATCCTGCAACTCGAAGACGAGGTTCCTGCGTCTGAGGTCCGACGTCTCCGCCTCCCGTGTCTTGGGGGACTCTCGCCCCGGGACTCGTTCCCGAGGCTCGCACATGGACGCTAGGGGGCAGCAACCGTCGTCGGGTAGATGCAATATCGGTGAATCTTTGACGAAATCGGTGCAGGGCTGGCCGCGTGTGGTTTCAGGCGTTCCGTGAACCGAAGTCCGCTACCCGGCCTTAGGGTCGCCGGGCTGCGGCGGCTGTAGGAACTGCTCTACGAGAGCGGCCAGCAGGCGGTCGGGAGGCGCCTTCTCAAGTTGTACCAGGGTGCACCCGGGCCAACGTTTCGACTTGCGCTGAAGGGTTTCGCGGGCGAAGCCGAGGCGCGCGCTGACGCTCTTCCAGTTCATACCCGAGGAACGAAGTTGACTGGCTCTCAGGATCACCAGAGCCTCCAGGTATCGGCTCAGGGTCGTCCTGCCGTCGCGCCAGTTGCTGAATGCCTTCGAGAGTGTGATCGGCGAGTAGCTGACGGCGGCGGCCAACTCCTTGACGCTTCGCACGGGTAGGTCGGTGACGGCGCGAAGGCTGTACGGCAGGGCGGTTCGAAGGGAGGGAGGCAGCGTCGCCTCCCCGGCTTGCTCGGCCAGGCGCAGTAGCGGGACCGACCCGCGGGCGGCTTCGATCTCGAGCGGGAGTTCGGTCTGGAGGTCCGCGAACCAGACGACGGCCGACGTCTTGACGTCGCTCAGCCGGCTAACGGCTTCGGGCTGGCGGTCCGTGACGAGGATGAGGGGAGTCCACAGCCTCTTCCGTTCGATGTCCCGCAGGAGTCCGATCGTCTTCGCCAGGATTGGATGGCGGCAACCGAGAATCAAACACTCCACGGGGTCATCGCCGTTCGTGAACTGAGCGGCATCCGCCACGATCCGTGCGCCGTTGCCGACCGCCCGCGCGATGAGCGCCGCGTCGGTTTCCGAGCCCGCAAGAACGTTGATCATCCGGTACCCCCTCCGAGCGTTTCTGATGCACCCCCCTGCTATTAATTGCCCGCCCGAGCACCAAACTTCGACATCGCTCGATGGGCGGTGGGGCCGGATGGGGGCATCGGGAGCGCCGAAAACCCGCTTGGGCTGTACGGATTCGGGGGTTGCTGCTAGGCTCCGAACTTTGCGAGGCGACCGGCGCTGGCCGTGGCGAGGCGCATGAGGTCGCAGCCTCGGACGCGGTCGTGGGCGCCGGCGCGGCATGCGGTCTCGCCGAACTTGGTGGCGGCGTCGTTGCGGGCCGTGGGGCCGTGGAGGAGGAAGGGTACGGGGTGCCAACTGTGGCTGCGCATGATGGAGGGGGTCGAGTGGTCTCCGGTCACGAGGATGACGTCGGGCCCCGCAGCGACGAGGTCGGGGACGATGACGTCCGCCTCCTCGATGGCGGCTACCTTGCGGTCGAAGTCGCCGTCTTCTCCGGCCTTGTCGGGAGGCTTGAAGTGGAGGAAGAAGAAATCGTAGTCGGCGAACCGCGCCTTCAGGGCGTCGACGAGCGGGGGGGCGCCCGCGGGCACCGTGCGCGCGTCCATGCCGACGAGGCGCGCGACGCCGCGGTACATGGGGTACGCGGCGGCCGCAGCGGCCCGCATGCCGAATACGTCGCTGAAGCGGGGCCAGCCGGGCTGGCTGGAGACGCCGCGCAGGAGCGCCATGTTCGCCTGCGTCCGGCCGGCGAGCCGTTCGGCGGCGGCTTCGAGCCACGCCGCGAGGAGTCGAGCGGTCGGCTCGGATGCCTCATTCCGCGCTACGGGGGCTCTGGTCGGCAGACCGGGCTGGCCGGGATCGGTGTCGTTCACGGCGTCGCCCGCCGGGGCATCGGGGTGCAGGACGAGGACGAAGCGGTGTTCCTTCACGTGGCGCACGGTGCAGCGGGCGCCGTCCAGTTCGATGCCGTCGAGCCGAGCGGCCAGGGGGGCGGCTTCCTCGCACGGGATGCGGCCCGCGCGGCGGTCGGCCACCCGGCCCTGGGCGTCGAGGGTGCAGAAGTTGGCGCGCACGGCGATGTCGCCCGGCCGGAGGGGGAATTCGATGCCGAGGGCCTCGAGCACGCCGCGGCCGATCTCGTACACGAGGGGGTCGTAGCCGAACAGGGCCAGGTGGCCGGGGCCGCTGCCCGGAGTGATGCCCGGGGCAACGGGGTCGTGGAGGCCGCACGTTCCGGCGCGCGCGAGTTCGTCCAGGTGCGGGGTGCGGGCGGCCTCGAGTTCGGTCGGCCCCCCGGGCTCGCGCGGCAGCCCGCCCAGCCCGTCGAGCACGTAGAGCAGCACCTTGCCCCCGCCGCCTCCGGCGAGACGGACGATCCGGTTGAGTTCCATGCGGCGGAACGTATGAGCGGCCCCGGCGGCTGGCCAATCGGGCAGGCGCGCCGGTGAGCCTCGCGGTCGCCGCGGAGGGCGTCACCCGGCGCTTCGGCCGGCGCTGGGCGCTGCGCGGGGTCGATCTCGCCGTGCCGCGCGGGGCGGTCGTCGCGCTGCTCGGCGCCAACGGGACGGGCAAGACGACGCTGCTCCGCCTCGTCTCGACGCTACTCAGGCCGACGGCGGGCCGGTTGGAGGTGCTGGGTCACACCCTCCCCGCGGGCGGCGACGAGATCCGGGCGCGGGCCGCGTTCATGACGGCGGGCGGATACGCCTACGAGGAGTTGACCGGGGTCGAGAACCTGCGCTTCGCGGCCCGCATGTCCGGGACGGCGGCCGTGGACGCTGACCTGCGGGACGCGCTGGCCGCGGTCGACCTCGGCGGGGCGGCGGACGTTCCCGTGCGCGCGTGGTCGACCGGGATGCGCAGGCGCCTCGAACTCGCGCGGCTCGGGCTCCGCCCGCTCGAACTCGTGCTGCTCGACGAGCCCTTCGTGAGCCTGGACGAGGACGGCGTGGGGCTCGTGCACGAGGCGGTCCGCGGGTGGCGCGAGGCCGGCGCCGCCGTGGTCATCGCCTCGCACCGGGTCGAGGACGCGACCCGGCACGCCGACGACGTCGTGCGACTGGCCGGCGGCCGCGTGGCCGATGTGACCCCGTGAGCGAGCTCCCGCGGCGCGCCGCCGCCATCCTGTGGAAGGACATCCTCTCGGAGACCCGCACGCGGCAGGGCTTCACGGCGATGCTCTCCTTCGCCGCGCTCGTCCTGTTCATGTTCAGCTTCGCCATCGGGGTGGACAACGACCTGCTTGCACGGCTCGCCGGCGGCCTCCTCTGGGTGGCGATCGTCTTCACCGGCACCCTCTCCCTCGGCCGGACCTTCCAGAACGAGGAACTCGCGGGCGGCACCCACCTGCTGCGGCTCTATCCCGGCGACGTGCGCGCGATCTACCTGGGCAAGCTGGCCGGCAACCTCGTCGTGCTCGCCGCGCTCGAGATCGTCCTCTTCCCCGCCGCCGCGATCCTGTACGGCGTCGACTTCGCCGCGCAGGCCGGCCCGCTCCTCCTCGTGGCCGCCCTCGGCACCTTCGGCTTCTCCGTCATCGGGACCTTCTTCTCCGCCCTCACCGTCCACCTCCGGGCGCGCGAACTCCTCCTGCCGCTCCTCCTCTTCCCCGCCCTCGTCCCCGTCGTCCTCGGGAGCGTCGGCGCGACCGAGGCGTTCCTCGCCGGCGACCCGCTCGGACGGGCCGGCGGGTGGCTGAGGTTACTCGCGTCCTACGACGTGATACTGTTCGTCGTCTGTCTGTGGATCTTCCCCGTCGTCCTCGAGGAGTGATGCGGGTCTCATGAACAAACTGGCCATGCTCGGGTGGATCGCGATCGCCCTCATCGCCGTCGGCACCGTGCTCGGACTCGCCGTGCTGCCCGCCGATGCGCTGCAGGGCGAGGTTCAGCGCCTTCTCTACGTCCACGTGCCGGTCGCGTGGGTGATGATGCTCGCCTTCTTCGTCGTCTTCCTCATGAGCATCCTCTATCTCGTGCAGCGCCGGCTGAAATGGGACCTCCTCGCGGTCTCCGCCGCGGAACTCGGCGTGCTCGCCGCCGTCCTCACCCTCATCCTCGGCACGCTGTGGGGCCGGCCCACCTGGGGGATCTGGTGGGCGTGGGACCCGCGCGTCACGACGACGGCGCTTCTCGTACCCATCTACACGGGATACCTCGTCGTGCGTTCGATGACGGAGGATCCGGACCGGCGGGCGCGCTGGGCGGCCGTGATCGGTCTCATCGCCTTCGTCCAGGTCCCGATCGTGTACCTGTCGGTGTTCTGGTGGCGGAGCCTGCACCAGCCCCCGTCGTCCCCGCAGTCGATGTGGAGCGCGTACGGGCTCGTGATGCTGCTCGGATTCGTCGCGTACACGCTCGCGTTCGCGTACCTGTGGCTGCGGCGCTACCGGCTGGCTGCAACGGAACTCGAACTCGAACTGTCGGGACCGGAGGAGGGGTGAACCGGGGTTGAACGATCACTGGCTTTTCATCGGCGCCGGATACGGCATCACCTGGGTCACGCTGTGCTGGTATCTCCTCCGCCTGCGACGCCGGGAACGCATGGCGGCCGCGGCTTCGGGCCGGGGTGGCGGGGGAGCCGGAGCGAGGGGTCCGGGGTAGAAGCAGTCGGGAAAACGTGCGGTTCGCTCCGATTTTCTCTATCATTTCAGGTTTGTATCAAGAGCGATCGGATCGAACCGTGGCGGGGCGGAGTTCCGGTTGGCCCACCCCGCGGCGATGGTTTTCAACAACCGACCCGGGTCAGGATTCGGATTTCATATGGCGAAGACGGCTACCGGCCGACGCATGTTCTTCGACACGCACGCGCTCGACTCGTTCGACCAGTATCTGCAGGATGTCGAACGCTATCCGCTCATCGAGAACCCGCAGATCGAGCGGGAGATCGCGCGGAAGGCGCGGGCGGGCGACCGTCACGCGGCGGAGCGCCTCGTCACGGCGAACCTGCGCTTCGTGATCTCGTATGTGAAGAAGTACCAGGGCCGGGGGCTCAACCTGGCCGAACTCGTCTGCATCGGGAACGAGGGCCTGCTCAAGGCCGTCAAGAAGTTCGATCCCGACAAGGGCGTGAAGTTCATCTCCTACGCGGTGTGGTGGATTCGGCAGACGGTGCTGCAGGCGCTGGCCGAACAGACCCGCTCCGTGCGCATCCCGCTGAACCAGAACTCCAATCTCGTCAAGCTCTCCCGGACGGAGACGGCGCTCACGCAGAAGCTGGGGCGCTCGCCGACGGACCGTGAGATCGCCGAGGAGATGGAGGAGCCGGTGGAGACGGTGCGCGCGCTGCGGCGCGTGGCGTCCGCCGAACTCAGCCTCGACGCGCCGCTCGACAAGTCCGACCGCGACAGCGCGTCCTTCGGGGAGCGTTTCTCGGGCATGGACGACGCGGACATCGAGGAGGATGTCGAGGACCAGGCCCGCCGGGAGTTCCTCGAGAAGATGTTCGAGCGCTACCTCACCGAGCGCGAGCGGAAGATCCTCGTCCTCTACTACGGTCTCGACGACGGCGAAGAGATGACGCTGGAGGAGATCGGTTCGCTCCTCGGCGTGACCCGCGAGCGCATCCGGCAGATCCGGAACCGGGCCTTCGACAAGCTGCGCGCCTCGCCGGACGGAGAGGCGCTGGAAGGGTTCTGGCGCGCCACCGCCTGACAGCCGGGGGCCGCCGGTCCCCGCTCCGCACCATTCGCCGGAGAGTCGACATGACGTCCCTTCGTTCGAGACTCGGCCTCCTGATCCCGCTCGTCCCCCTGCTGTTCGGCCCCGCCGGAGGCGTGCACGCACAGTCGGGGGCCGACGTGGCGCGCTCGTACCGGGACGCCCACGAGGTGGAGATCCTGCGGGACTTCGCCGAGTTCCTGACGTATCCCAACCGGGCCCGCGACCTGGAGGACATCACCCGGGCGGCGGAGTACATCCGCGACGAGTTGCGGGCGGTGGGCGTCACGTCGGAACTGCTGAGCATCGACGGCGTCGCGCCGCTCGTGTACGGCGAACTGCGGGCGCCGGACGCGGAACGCACGCTCGGCATCTACGTGCACTACGACGGACAACCCGTCGATCCCCGGAACTGGACCCATCCGCCGTTTGAACCCACGCTGTACACCGCCTCGATGGAGGTCGGCGGAGAGCCGCGCGACTTCCCCGAGGCCGGCGAGCCGGTGGACCCGGAGTGGCGGATCTACGCGCGTTCCGCGGGGGACGACAAGGCTCCCATCGCCGCCCTGCTGCCCGTGCTGCGGGCGTTCCGGGATGAGGGAATCCAGCCGACCTCGAACCTGATCTTCTTCTTCGATGGGGAGGAGGAGGCGGGCTCCCGGCACCTGGGCCGGTACATGGAGATGGCGGCGGACCGCATCGACGACGTCGACGTGTGGCTCTTCTTCGACGGGCCGGCGCACCAGAGCGGGCGGCCGCAGCTCACCTTCGGCGTGCGGGGCTCCATGGGGATGGAGGTCACGGTTTACGGGGCCACGCGGAACCTCCACTCCGGCCACTACGGGAACTGGGCGCCCGACACGGGGAACATCCTCGCCCGGCTGCTCGCTTAGATGAAGGACGACGGCGGGCGGGTCCTGATCGAGGGCTGGTACGACACGGCCGATCCGCTGGGAGCGGAGGAAATGGCGGCGCTCGAAGCCATGCCCTCGATCGACGACGACCTCAAGCGGGAGATGGGGCTCGCGTGGACGGAGGGGGAGCCGGAGACGCTGTCGGAGCGGATCCTCCTCCCGGCCCTCAACATCCGGGGTCTCACGAGCGGCAACACCGGCGCGCTGGCGCGCAACGTGATCCCCAACACGGCCGTCGCCGCGCTCGGCATCCGGCTCGTCAAGGGCAACGAGGCGGCCCACCTGCGGCAACTCGTCATCGACCACATCGAACGGCAGGGCTTCCACGTCGTATCCGAGGACCCCGACATGGAGACGCGGCTCCGGTATCCCCGCATCGCGAAGGTCACGAGCGGAGGCGGGTACCCCGCCGCCCGCACCGAGATGGGGAACCCCTTCGTGCAGGAGATCATCGCCGCGGGCTCGGCCGCGGCCGACCGGGCGTTCGGGCCGGGGTCGCTCGTCCTCGCGCCCGGTCTGGGCGGCACCCTGCCCCTCTACCTGTTCACCGACGTGGCCGGGAAGCCGGCGGTCAACGTCCCCGTCGCGAACCACGACAACAACCAGCACGCGCCCGACGAGAACCTGCGCATCGCGAACCTCTGGTACGCGATCGACCTCTACGCGGCGCTCCTGACGATGCCGATCCAGGCCTACTAGAACTCCGACAGGAGCCGGTCCCATGCGACGATCGCTGCCCGTCTCGCCGCTTTCGCTGGCGTTCCTCTTCTTCCTCGCTCCGGCGGCGGTCGCGCAGACGAACCCGCTGTGGACGCAGGAGAAGGTGAAGAACTACCTGCCGCACATGACCGTGCCGGAGGTGCGGGACTTTCTCGCGCGCAGCGACATGGTCCTGATCCCGGTCGCCGCGCTGGAACAGCACGGCAACCACCTGCCGATCGGCACCGACTACCTGAACGGGGTCGAGCAGGCGAAGCTCGTGGCGCAGCGGGCGGACGTCCTCGTGGCGCCGATCCTGCTGCCGGGACAGTCCCCGTATCACATGGGGTTCGAGGGGACGATCACCCTGCCCTCGACGCTGATCCAGGAGGTGTACGTCGAGGCGGTGAAGAGCCTCATCGCGCACGGCTTCAAGCGCTTCCTGATCATGAACGCGCACGGAGGGAACCGGGCCATCACGACGTTCATCGTGGACCGCATCAACCAGGAGACGGCGGGGATCGCCGTGGACCTGGGCGCGGTGTCGGGGCCGTTCCGGGATCGGGAGCGGATGGCCTCCGTTCCGACGCCGCCGCCCGACGAACTCGACCGGCACGGCGGGACGCCCGAGACCTCGAGTTCGCTCTATCTCATGCCGACGCTGGTGGACAGCGACGCGGCGGTCCCGGCGGAGGTCACGATGCCGGCCCACCTGGAGGCGATGCTGCCGGCCGTGCTGGCCGGTGACCCGACGGCGCTCGCGGTGTTCCTCGCCGAGGGGCTCAAGGACGAGTCGACCGGCAAGGGCACCTCGTCCGCGGAGATGTCGTCCACGGGCGTGTGGGGCACGCGCCATCCGGCCGAAGCCACGGTGGAACGCGGCCGCATCGCCACCGAGATCTTCGTCGATGCGGCCGTGGCCTTCATCGAACGCTGGAACGAACTCCGCCCCCCCGGTTCCTGACCCGGCGCGGGCGCGTCAGCCCGAGCGGCGGAGCGCGCGGAACTCGGGGAGGGTGAGGAGGAAGATTCCGAGGGTGATGACGGCGCTGCCCACGCACCAGCGGCAGATGGCGTGGATGACCCAGAGTTCGAGGGCCGTCAGGTAGATCGTGAAGGCTAGTCCGCCCAGGGCGAGCAAGGCCAGCACACGCGGGATCCAGCCGGCGGCGCCGATCCCGTCTCGGGTCCCCAGCATCGAGACGCCGAATACGGCCACGTACCAGCCCACGCCCCAGCCGGCCACGGGGAATCCGAGGAAGCGGGCCCAGCGCGACCCCTGCACGAGATCGCAGCTGCCGCCCGCGCCGCACGCGAGTTCGCCGTAGTAGCCGAGCGCGTAGAGGAAGAGGTAGGTGGAGAGGAAGAGACCGGCCAGCGCCAGGAGTGCGATCCCCCGGCGCCAGTTCAGTGCGCTCATGGGTTACGGCGCTCCCTCGCCGCTCTCCGGAGCATCGCTCCCGGAGGCGAGCGCCTCGAGCCGAGCCTGGATGAGGCCCTCGATGTGCGCATAGGGCTCCACGCCCCCGAGGTTCACGAGCACGCCGTCGACGAAGATCGTCGGCGTGGAGTTCACCCCGCGCGACACGCCGAACTGGTGCGACCTGGCGATGTCCTGGAGAGGGCGGCGCTCACGCATGCACGCGTTCCAGGCATCGGCGTCGACGCCGGCCTGACCCGCGATCTCCGCGATGGCGTCACCCGGGTCGGCGAGCTGATACCAGCGCGTCTGACGGGAGAGGATGAGGTCGTGCACCGGCCAGTAGAGTCCCTGCTCACCGGCGCAGCGGGCGGCGAGCGAGGCCGCGACGGAGTTGGGGAAACCGACCATGTAGTCGTACGAGACCCAGCGCACGGGAGCGTTCGCAGTCTCGACGTAGTTCTGGCGCAGCAGCTTGCCGGCGAAGCCCGCAAATGTCGCGCAGTGGGGGCAGGAAGGGTCGTAGAACTCCTCGATCGTGATCGGCGCGGACTCCGGCCCGATCGCCACACCGACGGAGGGATCGGCCTCCGCCTCGGCCAGGACCTCGAGAAGGTCCGGGTGCGTCGCGGGCGGACCCGAGTCACCCTGTCCGCCTCCCACGAAGAGCCAGTACCCGCCGACAGCCACGATGGCGACCAAAGCGATCGGGAACCACCGGTTTTTGCGCGCGGGAGCGCTCGTCTGCTGTGCCATCTTCCTTGCCATCTGTTGTACTCCCTGTCCTGAATCAGATCCCGGGCCAGCCAGGGATCAAATCGCGGGCCAGCCAGGCCAGCGCGGCGGCGACAAAGAACGTCACTATCGCGAGAATCGCCCATCGGCTCCGCTTCGACAAGCGTCGGGCGCGCAGGGCTGCCAGCGCCCGGAGGCCGGGGATCATGCGATCGGACCACAGGGCCCCGATTTCGAGGAGCGCCGCGGCGGCCGCGGAGACGTACGCGCGGTCGAGCTTCGTCACCTCGGCCGTCCAGGCTCGGACCGCCTCCTCGACGCTCGCTTCCTCCGCCTCCGGCGGGGCGAGATCGCGCGCGTGCAACTGCTGCAGCAGGAGTTGCTGCCGGGCCAGCGCGGCGTCGAACGCCGGGTTCATGGCTTCGATGTACTTGGACGTCGTCTCCCGCAGGGCGGGTTCCCCCGCGGCGGCCAGCGCCTTCTCGCCCTTGTCCCGGTCGAGACGCTTGGTCCGTACAACCGCCTCTACTTCGGCGGTGTACACTCGTACCAGCTCTTCCGCGGCGCCGCGAAACGCGGCGGTCGCGTCCTGCCGCATCTGCTCCGCATCCATGGCCTGAACGGCACCTACGACGGAGTCGGCTTCGAGCGCGGCCGAGCGCCGCAGCATGAGCGGCCCCAGCGCGATCTCGCCGAGCGTCTGGAAGTGTCGCTCGAAGTAGCGTCGATCGAAGCTCTCGCCGATCGAAGGGTCGATCCGGACGCGCTCGACCGCCGCCTCGCACACCTGTTGCAGCGTGTCCGCGCCCACGGAGAAATCGGGCAGGCGCGCCCGGGGCGGGCGCGCGACCTCCCCTTTGTCGAACATTTCCAGGGCGTCGTCGGTGTCCGGAGGCGCCGGGACGGTGCCGGCCACCTCGAGGACGGCGCGGATTTCCTCCGGGAAGAGATAGCGAATCTCGAAGGAGGCATCCCCCTTGGCGAGTTCGAGGACGGGGCGGCGATCCTGATGAGCGTCGGCCGCGGCGTCGGCGGCGGCGGCTTCGGCTGCGTGCTCGGTCGGCCAGCGCAGGGTGTACTCGTGTTCTTCGGCGAACAGATGCAGCCCCCGCCGCGTGAACACCGCGAGGTAGAGTCCCTCGAGCGGCGCGGCGCCGATCCTGCCCGCGATCTCGGTGCCGGCGGTACACACGACGACGTCGGCGGCGAGCGGCCGGAGGAGGGACCGGCGGCCCGCCACGTCGCTGCCCCGCTCAACGGTGCGGGCGAAATCCTCCAGGTCTCCACTGTCCCCGAAGAAGGCGACGGTGTGCCGCCGGGCGAAGACGAGAATCAGGCCGGCCCGCCTCGAGACCCAGAAGACGGACGCGAGCGGGATCTGTCGGTCCTCGAAGTGAATCCCGGCCGGCGTGCAGACGACCGAGACCCGCGACCGCACCTGCTCGCCCGCGAGGTGGACATCGAATCGATACGCCTTCGGGTCGCCTTCCGGGCTCGGATTCATGCGCTTGCCAGAGCCGACATCACGCGGCCGGTGTCCCGGAGCGAAGGAAGCGCTTCGTCGGCGCCGGCCCGCAGGAGGTCGTCCACGGAGAAGCGGCCGGTGGCCACGCCGAGCACGGACAGGCCGGACCCGCGGGCGCACTCGATGTCGTGCGGGGTGTCCCCGATGATCCATGTGCGGCCGGGGCCGTAGCGCGTTCCCGTGTGGCGGAAGGCCCGCTCGAGCGCGATGGGCGGCAGGCGGTTCCGATCCGCGTCGTCGCACCCGAAGGCGCCGAACGGAAAGCGGCTCCAGAGCCTGACGGCCGAGAGCTTGCCCTCGGCGCCGGCGACGATGTTGCCCGTCAGGAGCCCGAGCGTCGCCCCCTCCGCTTCGAGCGCGTCGAGGATCTCGGGGACGCCGGGCGTCGGGCGCATCCGTTCGCGGCGCTCGTCGATCTCGCCCTGCAGCCGGGCCGCGTAGGCGGGCCACAGCCGGTCGAACCCCGGGGCGATCTCGGCCTCGGACAGGCCTTCGGCGCGGAGGAGGGTGCGCACGATCTGCGGGTCCGTCATGCCGTCGAAGGGGAGATCGTCGATGGGACCGGGCGTCCCGTACACCTCGATCATCGCGCCCTCGATGGCCGCGCGGCCCACCCCCGCCGCGTGCACCAGCGTTCCGTCGATGTCGAACAGTACGAGCCTCCCAGCCGACCCTGGAGCCCCGTTGGAGAGGGTCAACCGCCGATCCAGTCCGCGAGGAGCGCGGGCTCGATGTTGCCGCCGGACAGGATCGCGACGGTCTCGCCCCGCGCGGCAGGCGTCACGGCCCCGCCGAGCAGCGCCGCCACCGTAGCCGCTCCGGAGGGCTCCACGACGAGCCGCAGGCCGAAGAGCCAGCGCACGGCGTCCCGGATCGCCTCGTCGTCGACCGTGATCACGCGGTCCACGAGGTCGCGGCAGTGGGCGAAGGTGAGGTCTCCGGGGCGGACCGGCTTGAGGCCGTCGGCGACGGTGGACACGCGGTCGAGCGTGACGGGCGCGCCGTGCTCGAGCGAGCGCAGCATCGAGGCCGCGCCCTCGGGCTCGACGCCGACCACTTCGGCCTCCGGGCACCTGCGCCGCAGCGCGGCCGCCACCCCCGACAGTTGCCCCCCGCCGCCGATCGGAGCCAGCACCATCCCCGGTTCCCGGGAACCGAGTTGCTCGATGATCTCGAGCGCCACGGTCCCCTGCCCCGCGATGATGTCGGGGTCGTCGAACGGCGGCACCATCGTCCCGCCGACTTCCCGCTGAATCTGCTCCGCGCGCGCCTTGCGCTCGGCCGACGTCGTGCCCTCGAGTTCTACCTGCGCCCCGAGGGCGATCGTCGCCTCGCGCTTCACGTCCGGGGCATCGACCGGCATCACGATCCGCGCCGGCACGCCGAACGCGCGGGCGGCCCACGCCACGGCCTGCGCGTGATTGCCCGACGAGTAGGTGAGGAGCCCGGCGGCCCGCTCCTCCGGCGAGAGCCGGCTCACAAAGTTGTACGCGCCGCGCGCCTTGAAGGCGGAGACGCGCTGGAGGTTCTCGCACTTGAGCCACACGCCGTCCGGCGCGTCGGTCGCCCCGCGTCCGCCCGCGCGCGGGAACGGAGCGGGGATCAGGGGCGTGCGCCGAACCGCTCCGCGAATCCGCTCGTGCGCGGCCTCGACATCGGCGAGTGAAACGAGCGTCGCGACAGCCCCGCTCACTCGGCGTCCCCGGCTTCGGCGTCGTCGGCGCCGCTCAGCTCGGAGTCACCTTCGGTGTGGACGGTAGCGTCCGTCTCCGGATTCTCCTCCTCCTCGTCCGTGCCGATCGGATCGATTAGGCACGCAACGTCCACGAGTTCGTCCCCCTCGTCGAGGGCGACCAGCCGCACGCCCTTCGTATTGCGGCCGATCACGCGGATCCCCTCCGCTGGCTGCCGGTTGATGACGCCGTTTCGGGTTACGAACATCAACTCGTCGTCGTCCGTCACCTCGCGCACCGCGGCGACGAGGTCCGACTTCTCCGTCGGCTTGAGGTTGATGAGGCCCTTGCCGCCGCGCTTCTGGATCCGGTAGTCGTCGACGTCGCTCCGTTTCCCCATCCCGAGCTTTGTCGCCGTCAGGAGAGAGCCGCCGCGCCGGGCGACCACGAGCCCTACGACGGTGTCATCATCCGAGAGCCGGATGCCGCGCACGCCCTGAGCCACCCGTCCCATCTCCCGGGCGTCGCTCTCCGAGAAACGGATCGCCATCCCGCGCCGCGTGGCGAGAAGCACATCGTTCGAGCCATCGCTCAGCTTGACGTCGATGAGACGGTCGTCCTCGAGGATGTTGATGGCGCGCAGACCCGGCGCACGCACGTTCCGGTACGCGG
The DNA here is from genome assembly GCA_009841015.1 of Candidatus Palauibacter denitrificans. Classification (GTDB taxonomy): domain Bacteria; phylum Gemmatimonadota; class Gemmatimonadetes; order Palauibacterales; family Palauibacteraceae; genus Palauibacter; species Palauibacter denitrificans. The sequence continues at coordinate 13,853 of VXMQ01000108.1, forward strand.
CGAGGCTTGTCTTCTTCACGAGGCCCCGGCGGGTGGCAAAGATGAGGAAGCGGTCGTCGGTGAACTCCCGTGCTCTGACGATTGAAGCGATTTTCTCGTTCTTCGCCATCTGGAGCAGGTTCACGATGGGCTTCCCGCGCGCGGTCCGCCGGGCGGGCGGAATCTGGTACACTTTGAGCCAGTACATACGGCCCGCAGTCGTGAAAATGAGGAGATAGTCGTGGGTCGAGGCGAGGAAGAGGTGCTCTACCCAGTCCTCCTCCTTCGTGCCCATGCCCGCGATCCCGCGCCCGCCGCGCCGCTGCGCCCGGTAGACCTGGGGCTCGATGCGCTTGATGTAGCCGGAGTGCGAGACGGTGATGACCATTCGCTCTTCGGCGATGAGATCCTCGTCCGTGAGGTCCGAGGTGTCGGGCACGATCTCGGTCCGGCGCTCGTCGCCGAACTTGTCGACGAGGGCCGACAGTTCATCCCCGACGATCTCCATCCGCCGGTCGCGCGAGGCGAGGATGGCCTCGAGTTCCTGCCGGCGCGCGCGAACCTTCTCCAGTTCCTCCTCGAGCTTCTCGATCTCGAGGCCCGTGAGGCGCGCGAGCCGCATGTTCAGGATCGCGTCGGCCTGGCGCTCGCTGAGATCGAAGGCCGAGCAGAGTTCCGCGCTCGCGACCTCCGTCTCGGGGGAGGCGCGGATGATGCGGATGACTTCGTCGATGTTGTCGACCGCGACCTTGAGCCCCTCGAGGACGTGTTCCCGGTCCTTCGCCACGCCGTATTCGAAGCGCGTCCGCCGCTCCACGACCTCGTGCCGGTGCTCGAGGAAGTGCCCGAGCATCGTCTTGAGGTCCATCACCTGCGGCTCGCCGCCCACGAGCGCGAGCATGATGACGCCGAAGGTGGATTGAAGTTGCGTGCCCTTGAAGAGCTGGTTGAGGACGATCTGCGGCACCGCGTCGCGTTTCAGTTCGATGACGACCCGGATCCCATCCCGGTCGGACTCGTCGCGGAGGTCGGAGATGTCCGTGACCTTCTTGTCGCGCACGAGACCCGCGATCTGCTCGATGAGGCGGGTCTTGTTCACCATGAAGGGGATCTCGCGGATGATGATGCGGTCGCGGCCGTCCCGTCCCTCCTCGATATCCGCCTTCGCGCGCATCACGACCCGGCCGCGTCCCTGCCGGTAGGCTTCGCGGATCCCGGCCCCGCCGAAGATCGTGCCCCCGGTGGGGAAGTCGGGGCCGCGGACGATCTCCATCAGCTCGTCGAGCGTCGTGTCGGGCGCCTCGATGAGGCGGTGACAGGCGGCGGCCACCTCGCGGAGGTTGTGCGGGGGGATGTTCGTGGCCATGCCCACCGCGATGCCGGACGAGCCGTTGACGAGGAGGTTGGGGAGCGCGGAGGGCAGGACGGTCGGCTCCTGCAGCCGATCGTCGAAGTTCGGCGTGTGGTCGACCGTGTCCTTGTCGATGTCGCCCAGCAGCTCGCTCGCGAATCCGGCGAGCCGGGCCTCGGTGTATCGGTAGGCCGCGGCGGAGTCGCCGTCCACGGACCCGAAGTTGCCCTGCCCGTCGACGAGCGGATAGCGGAGCGAAAACTCCTGCGCCATGCGGACGAGCGAATCGTAGACGGCCGAATCGCCGTGCGGGTGGTACTTGCCGATCACGTCGCCGACGACCGTGGCGCTCTTTCGGTAGGGCCGGGTCGGGCCGAGGCCGGCCTCGTGCATCGCGTACAGGATCCGCCGGTGGACCGGCTTCAGGCCGTCGCGAACGTCGGGAAGGGCGCGCTGTACGATGACGCTCATCGAGTAGTCGATGAACGATTCACGCATCTCTTCTTCGAGCGGTCTCTGCTCGACGCGTTCTATGCTCTCGGTGGTCATGGATTCCCGCTGGAACTGGCGTTTTCGAGATCCTCGAGGAGGCGGCGGAAAAGGGCTGCTCCGGGGGAGCCCGGCCGCACTCGGTAAGACCCGCTAATCTACAGGGTTTTCGGGCATTCCGCGACTTTTCAGGCGCCACTCCACGCCTCGGGGGCCGGCGTTGACGATCGGGGTGTCTCCGGCTCGGGAGCGGACGCCCCAGGAGCCGTGGATGTGGCCGCAGACGACGAGGCGGGGGCGGGTCCGTGCGATGGCCTCGAGGACCGCGGTGCTGCCCATGTGGCGGCCGGTTGCGTCGGCGTCGGCGTGGCCGAGCGGGGGGGAGTGGGACACGAGAACGGCGCCCTCGGGGCAGGGCGCGAGGAGGTCCCGCGCCTGGTCTTCCGTGAAGTCATAGCTCCAGGAGCCGAACGGCGTCACCGGCACGCCGCCGCCGAGTCCGAAAAAGGGGACGCCGCCGATGTCGACGCCCTCGCCGTGCAGGACGTGGGCCGCCGGCCAGTCGCGGCACGCGGCGGAGAGTTCCTCGGCGGACTCGCCGTTTCCGGGCACGAGGACGGTGGGGGTCTCGATCGCGGCCAGGACTTCGACGATCCCGGTCAGGCCGCGCCGCTTCACCGCGAAGTCGCCGGCCCCGACCACCGCGTCGAAGCCGGCGGACCGTTCGGCGATCGACGTGGCGGCGGCGAGATCGGTGTGGAGATCACTGAACAGCAGCAGACGCATGGCGAGTCGCTCCGTAGGTTGTGGACATGCGTGAACCGAAACTGCTCATCTACGGCGCCACGGGATATACCGGGCGGCTCGCCGTGGCCGAGGCGGTGCGGTCCGGGCTGCGGCCCGTCGTCGCCGGGCGGGACCCGGAGAAGCTCGCCGCGCTGGCGTCACCGGCGACCGGGGCGCACGGCCTGGAGACCCGGGCCGTCGGGCTGGACGACCCGGCTGCGCTTGCCGGCGCGCTGGAGGATGTTTCGGTCGTCCTTCATTGCGCGGGACCCTTTTCGCGCACGGCCCTCCCGATGTACGACGCCTGCCTGAGGACCGGTGCGCACTATCTCGACATCACCGGGGAGATCGATGTGTTCGAGGCGCTCGCCGCGCGCGGGGCGGAGGCCGCCGGGGCGGGGATCATGGTCCTGCCGGGCGTCGGGTTCGATGTCGTCCCGAGCGACTGCATCATCGCGGACCTCGCGGCGCGGCATCCGGGCGGCCGCACCCTGCGGCTGGGCCTCGCGGCCCGCAGCGGCGCCTCCCGCGGCACCATGCGCACGGTCGCCCGGATGATCGGGCAGTTCCGGATCCGGCGCGACGGTGCGGTCGCGACGGTGCGACCCGGCGAACTGCGTCACGCGTTCGATTTCGGACCCCCGCCCGACGCCGCGCTCGTCGGCGTGCTGGGAGATGTGACGACGGCTTTCCATTCCACGGGAATACCAAACATCGAGACGTACCTGCAGGCGACCCGGAGATTCACGCGCCTCACGCGGATCCTCCGCGGCTTCGGTCCGCTCCTGGCCGCGCGGACGGGACAGGCGCTGCTCAACCGCCTGCTCGACCGCGGGCCGGAGGGACCGAGCGAATCGGCGCGCCGGACGGCGCATGCGATCCTGGTCGCGGAGATCGAGGATGCGGAGGGGAGGCGGGCGGCGGCGCGCGTGCGGACGCCGGACCCCTACGGCTTCACCGCGACGGTGGCCGTCGCCATCGCGGCACGCGCGCTGGCCGGTGACTTCAAGCCGGGCTACCAGACCCCGTCCTCCGCCTACGGCGCGGACCTGTTGCGGGAGTTCGATGGAGTGACGTGGGAAGTGCTCGACGATGAGCGGGGCTTCGTCAAGGGCTAGGCCACGGCGCAGTAGTCCTCGATCTCCCTGTAGCCGAGGGCCTGCAGTGCCTCCCGGATCTCTCGGCGCGCGCCGGGCGTGCCCACCGCGAGGAGCATGTACGGAGGGGCGGGCGTGGCGAGCGCCGGGAGATCTTCGGGGCGGAGGACGACGGCGCCGTGGATGTGCTGCCCGATCTTGCGGGGGTCCAGATCCACGAACGCCTCCACCGGGCGGGCGCGGGTCGCGGAGCCCCCCTGTTCGAGCCAGCCGCGCGCGAAGGCCTTCCCGACCTTGCCGGCGCCCCAGATCACGAGCGGCCGTCCCGCCGGCACGCGGCCGTTCGCGAGGTGCGCGATCTTCAGACGGCGGAACGCATCGGGGCTGTAGCGGTCCGACCGCTCCGACAGCCGATGCGGGCCCAGGCGCCACTCATGGAGCACCTGCGACACGTTCGTCATGCGATGGCCCGCCGCGGAAAGCCGCAGGATGAGGTCGTAGTCCTCCGGTCCCCCGGCGTCGCGATAGCCGCCGACGCCCTCGAAGGCGTCGCGCCGCACCATCAGCGTGGGGTGGGCGATCGGACACTCGACGAACAGGTCCCGCTCGACCGTGGCGGGCTCGGTGAGCCCGTTGATCCAGCGCTCGTAGCGGAGGTAGCCCGAGCCAGACGGGGGGCGCGGGAAGTAGCGGACGCCCGTGCCGCACGCAGCGATATCCGGGCGCCGGGCGAGGAGGCGGAGTTGCGCGGCCAGCCGGCCGGGGCGTGCCACGTCGTCGGCGTCCATGCGGGCGAGGAGCGGCGACCGCGCCTCGCCCGACAGCCGGCGCAGCGCCGCGACGATCCCCGAACCAGCGCGATCGACGAGGCGGACGCGGGGGTCGCGGTCCGCCCACGCCCGGAGCAGCGGCCCGGTGCCGTCCCTCGAACCGTCGTCAAGCGCGAGCACCTCGAAGCGCGGCTCGGACTGGGCGGCGAGGCTCTCTATGCACGCGCCCAGGAACGGTTCGGCGTCGCGGCACGGCAGAAGGATGGAGACGTGCGGCGAGACGGTTTCGGTCGCGGCGACTCCTGCTCCGTTCACGCCGACTCCGCCGCGGCCGCGGAATCGAACGCCAGCCGCTTCGCCCGCGCGCGCAGGAACGCGCCGGTGAGCGAGGCCTCGGATTCCGCGACCTCGGCGGGCGGGCCCGCCGCCACGATGCGGCCGCCCTCCTCCGCCGCCCCGGGCCCCATGTCGATGACCCAGTCGGCTTCCGCGACAACGTCGAGGTTGTGTTCGACGACGACGACGGCGTGCCCCTCTCCCACGAGTTCCCGCAACACCGCGACGAGCGTGCCGACCTCCGCCACGCCGAGGCCCACCGTGGGCTCATCGAGGATGTACAGCCTGCGGCCCGCGCCTCCCCGGCGCGCGAGTTCCCGGGCGATCTTGAGGCGCTGCGCCTCCCCCCCGGAGAGCGTCGTGGCCGGCTGGCCGAGCCGAAGGTACCCGAGACCCACCCGTTGCAGCTGCCACAGCCGGGCTCCGAGACGGTCGTGCCGGATGAAGAAGCGAATCGCCTCGTCCACGGTCATGTCGAGGGCGTCGCGGATCGAGCGCCCGCGGATCCCGATCTCCAGCACCTCCGGACTGTAGCGCGACCCTCCGCACGCCTCGCACGGCACGGAGACGTCGGCCAGGAAGACCATCTCCACCGTCTCCTCGCCCGCGCCCTTGCATTGCTCGCAGCGTCCGCCCGGGCGGTTGAAGGAGAAATACCCCGCCGCGTAGCCGCGGGAGCGCGCTTCCGGGAGGGCGGCGTATGCGTTCCTCAGCGCGGTGAAGGCTCCGATGTAGGTCGCGGGATTCGAGCGCGGGGTACGGCCGATCGGCCGCTGGTCGACGAGCACGACGTCCTCGAGGAGTTCCGCGCCTTCGAGCCGGTCCCAGGAGCCGGCGGGCTCGCCCAGGTGCGGCTTGGCGGAGGACCGGTCCGTGATCTCCCGCTCGAGGGCGTGGTACAGCACCCCGCGGATGAGCGTCGACTTCCCGGAGCCGGAGACGCCGGTGACGAGCGTGAGCGACCCCAGCGGAATCTCCACGTCCACGTCCCGCACGTTGTGCAGGCGGGCGCCGCGCAAAACGAGCTGGGGACCGCCGCCCCGCCGTGCACCGCTCTCTCGTGCACCGTTCTCTCGCGCACCGCCCTGTCCGGCGGCGGCCGCCCTCCGCGCGAGGGCCTGTCCCGTGCCGGTCTCCCCCGCGAGGAGGTCGTCCCAGCCGCCCTCGAACACGATCTCGCCCCCCTGTTCCCCGGCCCGGGGGCCCAGTTCCACGATGCGGTCGGCCCGTGCCAGCACCGCGGGCTCGTGCTCGACGACGAGGACGGTGTTCCCGCGGCCCGCGAGCCGCCCGAGGACGCCGGTGAAGGCGTCGATATCGTGCGGGTGAAGGCCGATCGTGGGTTCGTCGAGGACGTAGAGCGTGCCCACGAGCCGGCTCCCGAGACAGCTGGCGAGGCGGATCCTCTGCATCTCCCCTCCGGAGAGGGATCGGGCCTGCCGGTCCAGCGTCAGGTATCCGAGTCCGACTTCCGCGAGAAACGAGGTCCGGTGCTCGAGTTCGCGGAGGATCGTCGACGCCACGTGGCGCTGGAAGGGGGTGAGGTCGAGTCCCTCCGCGAGCCAGGCGGAGATCTCCTTCACCGTCCAGCGGGCCACTTCGGCGATGTGCCGCCCCGCGACGCGGACGTTCAGCGCCTCCGGTTTCAGGCGGCAGCCGTCGCAGCCGCCACACCGCTCGGGAAGCTGATACTGGCGCAGGAAGACGCGGATGTACGCCTTGTACCGCTTCTTCTCCTTCGAGCGGAGGAAGGGGATCACGCCCCGGAAGCGTTCCTCCGCGTACCTGCCCCCGTTCAACAGGACGTCGCGGCCTTCCTCGGGCAGCGCCTCCCACGGGAGGGTCGGGTCCAGTCCGGAGTCGGCGGCGAACTGCCGCAGGCGCGAACGCTCGCGCCGGTAGCGGGGCTTCGACCACGGATCGAGGGCTCCCTCCTCCAGCGAACGGCCCGCGTCGGGAACGATGAGTTCGGGGGAGTACTCGAGCACGGCGCCGAACCCCGTGCAGGTGTCGCACGCTCCGGCGGGGCTGTTGAAGCTGAACAACTGCGGGGTGGGCCGCGGAAACGCGGCGCCGCAGACGCCGCAGCGATGGGCCTCTTCGAAGTCGCGGCGCTCGGGCGTCGGGGCGCCGGGGGGCCAGACGAGCGCGACGGCGGCGCCCCTTCCCTCGGCGAAGGCGGCCGCGAGCGAGTCCGCGATGCGTTCCCGGTCCTCCGCCCGGGACCCGACCCGATCCACAACCACGAGCGCCTCCCGCGCTCCCGTCAACGCCCGCACGTCGTCCCCCCGTCCTTCTTCTTCCTCCGCCTCCAGATCGATGTCCGGCAGATAGAGTTCGCGACCGTCGGCGAGGACGCGGACGTACCCCCGCGCCCTGAGGTTCTGCACCGCCCTCGCGCCGTCCGCGCGGTCCTCGGGGGGGACGGGGAAGGCGATGGCGAGCCGCGCATCGGGACCGGCATCGAGGAGCGCGTCGGTGGCCGACGTCACGGTGTCCGGCACGACGGCACGCTCGCACTCCGGACACACGGTCGTCCCCACGCGCGCCCATAGCAGTCTCAGGTAGTCGTAGACCTCCGTGATCGTGCCGACGGTGGAGCGGCTCGACTGCACCCGGTTGCTCTGGTCGATGGCGACGGAGGGACTCACGCCCTCGACGAGATCGACGGCGGGCTTCGGCATCCGCTCGAGGAACTGCTTGGCGTAGGTGGAGAGCGACTCGATGTACCGCCGCTGTCCTTCGGCGTAGATCGTGTCGAAGGCGAGGCTGGATTTCCCCGAGCCGGAAGGCCCCGTGAGGACGGTGAGGGCCCCGCGCTCGATGTCGATGTCGACGCCCTTGAGGTTGTGCTGCCGGGCGCCCCGGACCCGGATTCGCTCGCTCATGGAAGCATGATGGCCGGCGGCGACGGGGGGCGCCAACGTGATTGGACCGCAGGCGGCGAGTTCGTACTATGGGGCATGCAAGCGCCGGACGGTCCCCTCCAGGAAGAAGAAGCGCTCGGAAAGGCGTACGACGCCCGTCTGATGAAGCGGCTGCTCGGGTACCTGAGACCGTACCGGGGCAGAGTCGCGATCGCGGTGCTGATGCTCGTGGCCGCCTCGGGCCTCGCCCTTGTCGGCCCCTGGCTGACGATGGAGGTCATCGACCACGCGATTCCGGACGGCGATTTCGGCGCGCTCCGCACCCTTGCGATCCTCTTTTTCGTCTCGCTCCTCCTCTCCGGTCTGCTGGAGTACGGGCGCACGATCCTGACCACGTGGATCGGGCAGAACGTGATGCTCGACCTGCGGCAGGAGATCTTCCGGCACCTGCAGCGCCTCCGGCTCGCGTACTTCGACCGGAACCCGGTGGGACGCCTGATGACGCGGCTCACGAGCGACGTCGAGGTGCTGAACGAGATGTTCACCTCCGGCGTCGTGACGATCTTCGGGGACGTGTTCACGGTCGCCTTCATCATGATCGCCATGCTCGTCATGGACTGGCGGCTCGCCCTCGTGACGTTCGCGGTCCTCCCCCTCGTGTTCGTGGCCGCCTGGCTCTTCCGGAAGAAGGTGCGCGAGGCGTACCGCGACATCAGGATCCGGCTCGCGCGCATCAACGCCTTCCTGCAGGAACGGATCACGGGAGTGCGCGTCGTGCAGCTGTTCCGGCAGGAGCGGGCGGCGACCCGCTGGTTCGCCGAGATCAACGACGACCATCTCGAGGCCCACCTGCGCTCGATCACGTACTACGCGCTCTTCTTCCCCGTCGTCGAAGTGCTCGCGTCCGTCGCGCTCGCGCTCATCATCTGGTACGGAGGCAACCAGGCCCTCGAGGGAACGCTCACGATCGGCGTCATCGCGGCCTTTCTGCAGTACGCGAGGCGGTTCTTCCGCCCCATCCAGGACCTGTCGGAGAAGTACAACATCCTGCAGGGCGCGATGGCGAGTTCGGAGCGGATCTTCCGGCTCCTGGACGAGGCGCCGGGGATCGAGGATGCGAAGCACCCGACGGAGCTTCCGGCCAGCGTGAAGGGCCGCATCGAGTTCGAGGACGTCTGGTTCCGATACCTGTCGCCGGAGGAGGACGCGGCGGGGGTCACGACGCCCGCCCTGGCCCACGCGGCGGCCTGGGAAGGGGCGGAGGGTCGGCTCGATGAGGACGCGCCGGACGACGGCTGGGTGTTGCGCGGCATCAGCTTCACGGCGGAGCCCGGACAGCGGCTGGCGGTCGTCGGGGCGACCGGCGCCGGCAAGACGACGCTGTTCAGCCTTCTCATGCGCTTCTACGAGCCGCAGCGGGGGCGCATCACGCTCGACGGGGTCGACATCCGGGATCTCCGGCTCGCCGACCTGCGGCGCCGGATGGGCCTCGTGCTGCAGGACGTCTATCTCTTCTCGGGCTCCGCCGCCAACAACATCGCGCTCGACCGGGAGGCGGTGGGGCGGGACGAGATCCGCGAGGCGGCGCGTCAGGTCGGGGTCGACCGGCACCTCGCGCGGCTGCCGAAGCAGTACGACGAGCCGCTGAGCGAGCGGGGCGGGAACCTGTCCGTCGGCGAGCGCCAGCTGGTGTCCTTCGCCCGCGCGCTGGCCGGCGACCCGCCCATCCTGCTCCTGGACGAGGCGACGAGTTCGGTGGACTCGGAGATCGAGGCCGAGATCCAGGCGGCGCTGGAGCGCCTGATGGAGGGACGGACGAGCCTCGTCATCGCACACCGGCTCTCCACCATCCGGGGGGCCGACCGCATCCTCGTGCTGCATCACGGACGCATCAGCGAATCCGGCACGCACGACACGCTGCTCGAGAGCGGCGGCCTCTACGCGCAACTCCACCGCCTCCAGTTCCAGAAGCCGACGGCCGCCGCATGAACGCCGCGCTGGACTGGGCGGCGGCGCTGGACCCGCTCCTCGTGCTCCTGGCCCTTCTCGTGGCCCTGAACCTCTGGGCGACGGGCATCACCGCGCTTTCCAGGGCGCCGAGGCGAGAAAAGGTGCTGTGGGTCGCGGTGATCTTCCTCTGCCCCATCGTCGGCAGCGTGCTCTGGTTCGTGTTCGGCCCGAAGCTCTGGGCGGAGAGGCGCTAGCGGCGCCACGGGCCGGCGGCGGCGTCTTCGGCCGTGGGTCAGGAGGGCCAGAGCGGGCGCAGGAGATCGGCCGTGCGGGCGGCGGCGGCGGCGCCCCCCGGGGCGGGCGCGCGGGGGGCCCGGGGGGGGGGGCCGCGGCGGGGGGGGGGGGGCCGGCCGGGGGGGGTGGGGCGCGGGGGGCGGCGGGCGGCGGGT
>VXMQ01000108.1:23936-34786 GCA_009841015.1 Candidatus Palauibacter denitrificans
CTCAGCGCGGGGGGGCGCGGCGCCCGGGGCGCCCCGGGCGGGCGGGGGCGGCGGCGGCCGGGGGGCGGGCGGGCCCGGGCGGGCGCCGGGGCGCGGCGGGGGGGGGGGCGGCGCCGGCGCCCGCCTCGACGAACGCGCGGGCAGCCCGGGCGTGGCGCCGGCGGCGAGGCGGGTGGGCCAGCCCGGTCAGGGTGTCCGCGAGCGCGCCGACCGGGGAAACGAGCGCGCCGCCGGCCGCCGCGAGGGCGCGGGCGTCGGCCCGGTCGTGACGCGGGCCGAAGACGACGGGCAGCCCGGCCGCGGCGGGCTCGAGCACGTTGTGGAGCCCGGTGCCGCCCAGGCCGCCGCCCACATAGGCCGCATCGCCCGCCGCGTACAGCTCCGCGAGCCGGCCCACTTCGTCGAAGACGATGACGGAGGCGTCGGGCGTCGCGGCGGCAGCGCCGATCATGCTCCAGCGGATGATGCGTTCCCCGCGGGCCGCGCACGACGCGACGAGAGCGTCGACGTGCGCGGCGGTCGGCTCGTGCGGCGCGATCACGAACTGCCAGCCCGGGCCGCCATCCCGCCGCACGGCCGCCGCGGCATCGAGCAGCGCGCGTTCGTCCGCGGGCCACGTGGAGCCGGCGACGAGCCGCGGGGTCGCCCCGTCCGTCGCGCCGAGCGCTTCGCGGAAAGCCGCGGCCGAGCCGTCGGTGCGGGCGCGGTCCGCCCGTTCGAGCGCGAGGTCGAACGCCCCGTCCCCCGTCACTGCGAGCGCCCCCGGCCGGGCGCCGAGCGCTTCGAGTCGCCGCGCGTCCTCCGGGGTCGCGGCGCCGACCGCGTCCAGGCGCGCATACGACGCGCGGAAGAGCCGGCGGGCGAGGGCGCCGGAGCGCCGGCTCCCATCGCGGACGGTGCCGTTGATGAGCGCGGCCGGCACCCCGGCCCGCGCGGCCGCCGCCACGAGTCCGGGCCACACGTCCAGCTTCGCGAACACAAGCAGGCCGGGCCGCACGGCGGCGAGCGCGGCATCGCAGTCGCGCGCGCGGTCGAGCGGCGGCGGGCCGGCGTGATCCGGATCGAGCCACGCGAGCGCCGCCCGGCCCGAGGGCGATCCGTACGTAACGACGAGCTGCGCCCGCGCCCCCGCGCGCGACCCGGACCGTGCGCCGCGCAGGCACCGGATGGCCGGCGCGGCGCCGAGCAGTTCGCCGGCGGAAGCGCCGTGGAGCCACACGAGCGGCCCGGGCTCCCGGTCCCGCCCCCAGGCGACCAGTTCCGCCGTGGCGCGCCGCCGGGCCGCGACTGCCCGCGCGATGTCCGGCCGGGCGCGCCGGAGCACGGGCGCCGCCGCGAGCGCGACGCCAGCGGCCGCCGCCGTAAGCCGCGCCCCGGCGTTCACGGACGCGCCTCGGAGCTTTTCGCCCGCATCCCGTCTCCATATTCTCCCGCGTGCGCTATCTCGGGAACAAAACGAAGCTCGTCCCCTTCCTGCTGGAGACCGTGGACCGGTTCCAGGAGACGCCCGGCGTTGCATGCGACCCGTTCGCCGGCACCGCCAGCGTGTCGGCGGCGCTCAAGGAGAAGGGCTGGCAGGTCCATGCGGGCGACCTGATGGCGTCGTCCTACGCCCTCCAGGTCGCGCGAGTCCAACTCGACGCGCCCCCGCGGTATCCCGCCTCGCTCCTCCCGGCGGCGGCCCGCAACGGAAGGCGGGAGATCGGCTACCACGCCCTGCTCGAGGGGCTGGCCGAACTCGATGATCCCGGCGGCGACGGTAGCGGTGATCTCCGGGACGGGGAGGAGCCGGACGGCGGGTTCATCTCCGAGCACTACTCGAGCGACGAGACCGCCGGGCGGGCGCACGGGCGCATGTACTTCTCCCCCGAGAACGGGCGGAAGATCGACGCGGTCCGGACACGGATCGAACGCTGGACGGGCGGGACCTCCCACAGCGAAGCGGCGGCGCAACTCCTGATCGCGACGCTCATCGAGGCCGCCGACCGCGTGGCGAACACGACGGGCGTGTACGCCTCGTTCGTAAAAACCATGCAGCCGAACGCCCTGCGCCCGCTCGAACTCCGCCCCATCGAGCCGACCCCCCGCAGGGAAGGGGCCGGCGCCTGCAGCGCGTTCCGCGGCCCCGCCGCCCGCCTCCTGGAATCCGTCGGTCCCGTCGATCTCGTCTATCTCGACCCCCCTTACAACGGCCGGCAATATCCCGCGTATTATCACATCCCCGAACTCCTCGCGCTCGGCTGGGCCGTGCCGCCGGAGATCCGCGGAAAGACGGGACTCATTCCCGACGAGGCGCTGCGCTCGGACTGGTGCCGGAAGCACCGGGCCCCGGACGCGCTGCGGGAGGTGCTGGAGGCCGCGGACGGACGCCACATCATGTTCAGCTACAACGACGAGGGGCACCTGGACCGCGCCGCCATCGAAGAGGCGCTGCGCGAACGCGGCCTGCCCGACACCTACGCGTTCCACGACCGGCCCTACCGCCGCTACCGGAGCGACGCCGACGGCCCGCGGCGGAGCTACCTGCGCGACGACGTGCGGGAGCACCTCCACTACGTGAGATGCGCGTGAGCGCCGCGCGCTGGAGAACCGCGCTCGTCCTGCTCCTGCTGTGCGCGGGCGGCTGCTCGCCGGCGTACGTCCTGCGCGCCGGCTGGGAGGAGGCCCGCATCCTCTCGGCGCGCCGTCCCATCCGGGCCGTGATCCACGACACGACGGTGGCCCGCGAAACCCGCGACAAGTTGCGGCTCGTGCTCGACGCGCGAGACTTCGCGGAGCGCGACCTGGGGCTGCGCGCCGGGGGGAGTTACGAGTCGTTCACGCAACTCCACCGCGACACGCTGGTCCTGATCGTGCTCGCCGCCCCGGAGTTCGATCTGCGCTGGAAGACGTGGTGGTTCCCCATCGTCGGCGACGTCCCGTACAAGGGGTACTTCGACTTCGACGACGCCCGCGCGGAGGCCGCCGGCCTGGCCGAGGAAGGCTACGACGTCTCGGTTCGGCCCGTCTCCGCCTTCTCGACGCTCGGCTGGTTCCCCGACCCCATCATGTCGACGACGCTGCGCCTCGACAGCCTCGGGCTCGTGGAGACCGTGATCCACGAGATCACGCACAGCACGTACTTTCCCACCGGCCAGGCAGATTTCAACGAGAGCTTCGCGAACTTCGTCGGGTACCGCGGCGCCATCGAGTTCTTCTGCGAGGCTGTGGCGGACGAGACCGCCTGCGTGCGGGCGCGGTGGAGGTGGGAGGACACGCGCCTGTTCGGCCACTTCTTCCACTCCATCCTCGCGCCGTTGGAGGAGGTGTACGCCTCCGCCCTGCCCGACGAGGCGAAGCGGGCGGCCAAGCGCGAGGTGTTCGAGGCGGCGGCCCAACGCTTCGAGACGGAGTACAAGCCGCGGCTGCACGCGCAGTACGGCTCGCTCGACCCGGACGGCCTCGACAACGCGTGGATGATCTCGCGCCTTCTCTACTACACGAGACTGGATGACTTCGAGCGCGTGTACGAGTCGCACGGCGCGCTCGTGCCCTCCGTAGAAGCGCTGATGCGGGAGGCCGCGACCGGCGACCCGTGGGAGGCCCTGACGCGCCTGGTGGGTTCCGCGGACACGGGCCCCGCCGAAACAGACCCCGGCGAGACCGACGACCCCGCGACCACGGAGGGTTCGATATGACGGAACCGTTCACCTGCGTGCGCTGCGGCCGCGACGATCAGGGGCGGATCGAGCGCGTCCCGTTCCCGAGCGCACTCGGCGAGCGGATCGTGGCCGAGATCTGCGCCGCCTGCTGGGAGGAGTGGAAGAAGCGGCAGATGCTCCTCATCAACCACTACGGGCTCAAGCTCCACGAAGCCGCGTCGCGCGAGTTCCTCTACAAGAACCTCCGGATCCACCTCTTCGGCGAGGAGGGCACCGCCGCCCCCATCGACACCGGCGCGGAAGGCTCCGTCGAGTGGTAGGCGGGTCCGTCGAGTGGTAGGCGGCCGGCGCCGGACGCCCCGGCGTCGGGCTCGGCGCTGACACGGGGTCTGGCCACGGCCTGCTAGGAGACGACGAGGTTGAGCATGCGGTCCGGGACGTGGATCACCTTACGGATCGCGACCCCGTCGAGGCGCCGGATCACGTTCGCCTCGGCCAGCGCCGCCTCGCGCACGACCTCCTCGGGGGCGCCCCGCGCCACGCGGATCGTCGCCCGCAGCCGCCCGTTCACCTGCACCGGGAGTTCGACCTCGTCGACGACGAGCTTGCTCTCGTCCCAGGCTGGCCACTCGGCGTGATCGAAGATGCTCGAGGCGCCGCCGAGGCGGGCCCACAACTCCTCGGCGATGTGGGGCGCGACCGGCGCGATCATGATCACGAGCGGCCGCACCTCGTCGACCGAGGCCGTGCGCCCGCCGGCCCGCAGCGTGTTCAGGTAGTCCATCGCGGCGGCGATCGCCGTGTTGTAGCTCAGCGCCTCGAGGTCCTCGGAGATCTGCCGGATCGTCGCGTGCAGGGCCCGCTCCACGCCCACGTCTTCGAACCCGGTGCGCCCCGCCTCCGCCGCGGCCGTCACGCTGTCCCACACCTTCTTCAGGAAGCGCTCGGGGCCGGCCAGGCCGCTGTCGCGGAAGTCCCCGCCCCGCTGGAAGGGGCCGAGGAACATCAGGTACATGCGGAACGTGTCCGCGCCGAACCGCGCGATGTACTGGTCCGGGAGGATCACGTTGCCGCGCGACTTCGAGATCTTGGCGCCGTCTCTGATGAGCAAGCCGTGTTTGCGGAACCGGTGGTACGGCTCCTCGAACTCGAGGTGCCCGAGGTCGTGCAGCACCATGGTGAGGAAGCGGGAGTAGAGGAGGTGGAGGACGGAGTGTTCCTCGCCTCCGATGTAGCTGCTGACGGGTAGCCACTCCCGCGTCCGCTCGGGGTCGAACGGGCGGTCATCGAACTCGGTCGAGGGATAGCGCAGGAAGTACCACCCCGAGTCGAGGAAGGTGTCGGAGACGTCGGTCTCGCGCCGGGCCTCGGCGCCGCACGCCGGACACGCCGCCGCGTGGAAGGACGGGTCGCGCGCGAGCGGACTCACGCCCGTCGCCGTGGGGCGGAAGTCCTCAACGTACGGGAGGACGACGGGGAGATCCTCCTCCGGCACCGCCTGCGCACCGCAGTCGTCGCAGTAGATGATGGGGATCGGCGGCCCCCAGTAGCGCTGCCGGGAGATGCACCAGTCGTGCAGCCGGTAGTTGACCTCGGCCGCCGCGAGCCCTCGCTCCGCCAGCCACTCGGTGATCGCGCGCCCGCCCGCGTCGGCCTCCATGCCGCTGAAGCGCCCGGAGTTCACGAGCATCTCATCGGCGGTGTGCTCGACGAAGGCGGCCTCGGCCTCGCCCCCCCCGAAGTCCGCGGGATCCGCACCCTCCGGGAGCGCCGCGCGGGAACTCACGACCTGGACGATGGACAACCCGAACTGGCGCGCGAAATCGAAGTCCCGCTGGTCGTGCCCGGGCACGGCCATGATCGCGCCGGTGCCGTAGTCCATGAGGACGTAGTCGGCGACCCACACGGGGATGTCCTCCCCGGTGGCCGGGTTCCGCGCGTACCCGCCCGTGAAGACGCCGGTCTTCTCGCGCTCGTCCGTCTTCTGCCGTTCCACCAGGTCGACGGCCGCGGCCGCGCGCACGTAGGCCTCGACCTCGGCGCGCCGCTCGTCCGTCGTGAGCCGCTCGACGAGGGGATGTTCCGGCGCCAGCACCATGAAGGTCGCGCCGAAGAGCGTGTCGGGACGGGTGGTGAACACCTCGATCCGGTCCGCCCCGTCTTCGTCTCCATCCCCGGCGGCCGCGCCTGAAGCCCCCGCGGCGCCCGAAGCCCCCTCGGCGCCCGAAAGCGGGAAGTGCAGCCGCGCGCCCTCGGAGCGGCCGATCCAGTTGCGCTGGGCCGTCTTTGTCGTCTCCGACCAGTCGATCCAGTCCAGGTTGTCCAGCAGCCGCTGCGCGTAGTCGGTGATCCGGAAGAACCACTGGCTCAGCATCCGCTGTTCGACCGCGGCGTCGCACCGCTCGCACAGGCCGGCGATCACCTGCTCGTTCGCGAGGACCGTCTGGCACTGCGGGCACCAGTTGACCGCGGCCTCCTTCTTCTCCGCGAGACCCGCCCTGAAGAGCTGGATGAAGAGCCACTGCGTCCACCTGTAGTAGCGGGGATCCGTCGTATCGACTGTGCGCGACCAGTCCGTCATGAGCCCCGCCGCTCTCAGCATCCGCTCGAAGTTGCGGATGTTCGAGGGGATCAGCTCCATCGGGTGCGTGTCGACCTTGAGCGCGTGGTTCTCCGAGTGGATGCCGAACGCGTCGTACCCGATGGGCTCGAAGACGTCATCGCCCCGCAGGCGGCGGAAGCGCCCGTAGATGTCGGCCCCCGTGAAGGCGTACAGATTCCCGACGTGGAGCCCCTCGGCCGACGGGTAGGGGTACATCATGAGGTTGAAGAACGGACGCTCGGCGGCGTCGAGTTCGGGCTCGTTCGTCCCGTTCTCCTCCCACCAGGCCTGCCACCGGGATTCGATGGCGATCGGGTCGTACATGGGTCGCGGGTCCGCTCCGTCTACGGGATCACGCCGGGGAGATGCACGAGACGGCGGCACCCTGCGGAGGCCGCCGTCCGGCCGCACAAGATGGGGCCGGAACGGCGGCCGAACAACTTGGGACTACTCTTCCCGGCCGGGACCGGGGACCATGTGGTCGAGGCTGAACTTCCCGTTGCCCGTCGTCCACAGGAAGAGGAAGATGGCGCAGTACAGGATGGCCAGTTCTCCGCCGTTCACGATCGGCCAGAACTCCATCTCGCGCGCGAAGAAGTGGCGCCACCAGTAGACCACCGCGAAGTGCCCCGTGAGGATGAAGGCGACCCACCGCGTTCGGACCCCGAGGATGATCAGGATCGGCAGGAAGAACTCGATGATGCCCGCGATGCCCACGGGCCACGAGAACCAGTTGCCGACGGCTTCCCTTCCGAACATGCCGAGGAGCTTCTGGGCTCCGTGCTGCCACAGCATGAGGCCGGCAGTCACCCGGAGGATGGCGTGGGTGGTTTCCTTCGAGACGGGTGCATTCATGACGCCTCCCATTAAGGGGGGCTCCGGCGTCCGGCGCCGCTTGCAGGCCCGGAAGTGCCGCCGTAGCCTTGCGACCCATGATGCCGGTTGATTCTCCGCGCGCACAAGACGACGAGTTCGAAGGCGAGATACCCGTTCGCATTCCGCTCGCCCTTCTGCTGACCCTCAGGGACCTCGATACGCCCGAAGATCCGCGGGAACTCGAGGAGCTGGACCTCTCCCTCAACCTGCGTCGGCGGCTCGGGCTGTCGAGCGTCGTGCTCAAGCAGATTCGCCGCTACGAGGAGGACGGCGGCGACGTGCGCGCCGCCGAAGTGGCGAGCCTGTTCGAACTCGTCGCGAAGCGGGTCGATGCTCCGGAGATCTTCGCCTCCACGGGACGCCGGGTTACGCGTGAGGCATTCGGCACCGGCGCGCGCGTGCTCCTGCGCTTCGGGTGGCGGCTGATCCCGCCCGGTCTCCGCCGGATCCTCGCCTGGAGGCGAGCGAAGAAAATCGCCCGCCGCCTCAGCCCGTCCTCCAGGATTCGGATGGCGAAGGGGATCCACGGGCTCGTGATCGAACGCGGCCTCCCGGTGCTGGCCACGGCAGATAAAGGTGGGCGCGGCTGCGAAATCCTGTCGGGGATCATCGACGAGTCGTTCCGGACCTATCGGGGAGGGGAGGGCGGCGTCTCGCACCTGCAGTGCGAGGCCACCGGGGCGGATCACTGCCTCTGGGTCCTTGAGCCGACCGCGGGCGAGAAGCCGGAGAAGGAGGAGTCGACCGCCGTCGACGCGGTCGCCGGCTGACGCGGGAGAACGGGCTCCGCGGCCCGTCGGGTCAACCGTCCCGGTTCCGTCCGGTCACGTGCGGTTCGACGTGCACGGTCACGTCGGTGAATCCGATCCGGGCGGCGACCCGCCGCTCGACTTCATCGGCGATTTCGTGGGCGCTGACCACCGTTTCCTCCGGTGCGACCCGGATCGTGAGTTCCGCGAAGCGCCCAACCGACTTGCCGCGCGAGCGGACCCCGGTCACGGCACGCACGCCGGACACCCCGCTCGCGACGCCTTCGATCTCCCGCGGATCGACGGCCCGTTCGTCGACGAGGACGGGGATCGTCTCGCGGAAGATCTGGTATCCGGACCGGGCCACGACGAGCGCCACGGCGAGGGCGAGCCATGCATCGGCCGCGGCCCAGCCGGTCCGGGCGGTGAGCGCGAGCCCGGCCAGAACCCCCGCCGTCACCAGGACGTCGGAGGCCGTGTGCCGGGCGTCCGCCGCGAGGATCTCGCTCGACAACGTCCGGCTCGCCCTCGCCTCGCCCAGCGCGACCGCCCCGTTCACGACGAGGGCCGCCAGGAGCACGATCAGCATCGCCGGCTCGAGATCCGGCGGAGCGCCGCCGCGGATGAGACGCTCGAAGGCGCTCTGGATGAGTTCGAAGCAGGTGACCGAGAGGAACGCCGCCACGGCGAGCGCCGCGAGCGTCTCGAACTTGCCGTGTCCGTAGGGGTGTTCGGCATCCGGCGGGGCGGCCGCGAGGCGCATGGCGGCGAGACCCACGACGTTGTTGATCGCATCGACGCCCGAGTGGGCCGCGTCGCCCAGCACGGCGATCGACCCCGAGCGCAGCCCCACGACCAACTTCGCCGCGATCACCGCCACGTTCGCGAGCAGCACCCACAGGAGTATGCGGCGCACCCGTCCGTGGCGGTCCGCCGGCGAAGTCACCGCCCCGGACTCATCGCTGGAAGCGACGCCCCCGGCTGAAGTCCGGTTTCGACGAGTACCGCTCGGGCTCTTCCGCCTCGTCCTCCCCCTCTTCGACTTCCGCCTCCCGCATCACCGCGTCGAAGCGGCTCGAACGGGCGCGCTGCCGTCCCCCCAGCAACCAGCGCCAGGGCGACTCGCGCGGCGCCCTTCCCGTCGGCGCGTACTTGTCGTAGAGCCCCGGAGAGCCGAGTCCCACCCAGATGCCGAAGGCGAGGGCAAAGAGCGCGCCCAGCGATCCGGCGATGATCAGGATGAGGGCCAGCGTGTCTTCGGTCATGAACCTCCGTGCTTCGTCGCCGGGTGCCTGCCTGCGGCGGCGGGTGCTTGCCCGCGCCGCCGGGCGTCGTCTACTGTCACGCCATGCGGCCCCGGCCGGCCCGCCAGTGTCGACACTAGATGGCGTCGCCGGCGGCTCCGTGACAAGCGTGCCCGTCCGTTTCTCCCCTCCGATTCGAGCGATTCCATGACAGAACAGCACCGGGAAATCGACGTCCTGCTGGACGAACAGAGGACCTTCGAGCCGTCGGCGGACTTCGTCGCGGCCGCCCATGTGGGCGATCGCGGCCCCTACGACGAGGCCGGCCGGAACCGGGAGGCGTACTGGGAGGCGTGGGCGCGCCGGCTCGACTGGTTCACGCCCTGGGACACGGTGCTGGAGTGGGATCCTCCCTTCTCGAAGTGGTTCGTCGGCGGCACGCTCAACGCCGCGTACAATTGTCTCGACCGCCACCTCGAGGCGCGTGGCGCGAAGACGGCCCTGATCTGGGAGGGCGAACCGGGAGACGTCCGTCGCTACACCTACAGCGAGTTGCACGAGGAGGTGTGCCGTTTCGCGAACGCGCTCAGGGGGCTCGGCGTCGGGAAGGGAGACCGGGTCGCGATCTATCTCCCCATGGTTCCGGAAGCCGCCGTCGCCATGCTCGCCTGCGCGCGCATCGGCGCCCCGCACTCCGTCGTCTTCGGAGGCTTTTCGCCGCAGTCGCTTCGCGACCGGATCGAGGACGCCCATGCCACGTGCGTGATCACGGCGGACGGGGGGTATCGCCGCGGCGGGATCATCCCGCTCAAGGCGAGCACGGACACGGCCATCGAGGGTCTCGACTACGTGAAGAGCGTCGTCGTCGTCCAGCGCTCCGCGGTGACCGACCCCGGGGCCGCGCCGCACGGAGATTCGGTGGACACGCCGTCGTGCGACATGACCGCGGGCCGGGACCACTGGTACCACGATCTGATCGCCGCGGCGGACGCCGACTGCCCCGCCGAGCCAATGGATTCGGAGGACCTGCTCTACATCCTCTACACCTCCGGAACGACGGGGAAGCCGAAGGGCGTGATGCACACGACCGGCGGCTACATGACGCACGTGACCGCGACCGCGAAGTGGGTGTTCGACCTCCGGGAGGACGACATCTACTGGTGCACCGCGGACGTGGGTTGGGTGACGGGCCACTCCTACATCGTCTACGGCCCGCTCTCGAACGGGGCGACGGTGGTGATGTACGAGGGGTCGCCCGACTGGCCGGACCGGGGCCGCTTCTGGGACGTGTGCCAGCGCTACGCGGTGACGGTGTTCTACACGGCGCCGACGGCGATCCGCGCCTTCATGCGGTGGGGGGACGACTGGCCGGCGGGCTACGACCTCTCGAAGCTCCGGCTGCTTGGGACGGTCGGCGAGCCCATCAACCCCGAGGCGTGGGTGTGGTACGACCGCCACATCGGCGGAGGCCGCTGCCCGATCGTCGACACGTGGTGGCAGACCGAGACGGGCGGAATCATGATCACGCCGCTCCCGGGGGCGATCACCACGAAACCGGGGACGGCGACGGTCCCCTTCCCCGGCATCGAGGCGGCGATCCTCGACGAGGAGGGGAATCCGGCGGAGTCCGGCTACCTGGCGATCACGTCGCCGTGGCCGGGGATGCTGCGGGGGGTATGGGGCGACGAGGAGCGCTACCGCGAGACGTACTGGTCGAAGTGGCCCGACATCTACTTCC
>VXMQ01000174.1 GCA_009841015.1 Candidatus Palauibacter denitrificans
TGAGCGCCTCCAGCGCCGCCTCCTCGGAGAGCCCGTTCTCGATCGCCGTCCGCACGTTGTCCATCATGGCGCGGGGGCTCCCGGCCGAACCGCTGTAGAAGGCCCACTCGACGCCCGCCTCCTCGAGCCGGGCCGGCGTCGTCGGCGCATAGGCGCGGCGCTTCAGCGACGCGAGCGACTCGTCGGCTTCAGGATCCGCGTCGCGGTTCCGCTCGGGCCAGTCCACGTTGACGAGCACCTGGGCGCCCGCGGCGGCGATCTCGTCGGCGAGTCCGTACGCCTCGTGCGCGCCCTGCAGGACCGGCCGAGCGCCCGTGTCGCGCCCGAGCTTGATCGCGCGGCGGATCTGCCGCACCTCGTTCGCCGGCATCACCGTCGGCCACCCTCCGGCGATCGCGTCCTGGATCGGGCCGAGCGCCCGGTCGTAGGTGGGCCGGGGCTGGCCGCTCGGGTTGGCCGTGTACCGCGCCTCGTACTGCCGGCTGTGATCCGCGTCCAGATAGAGCTGCCGGATGTAGGCGATGACGCCCATGAGCGAGCCCGGGAAGCTCCGGAATCCGCCGGCTCCGCTCATCGTCACGCGGAGGGCGGCCGGCGCCTTCACGACCATCTCCTGCTCGTCGCCCGCGAGGTTCACCACCACGCCCTGCCCCGTCACGATCCCGTCATCGGGCGCGACGAGCGCGTTCGTGAACCCGCCGCTTCGCCACGTCTCGATCGCGTCGGAGTCCGGGTCCAGCATGTCGGCCGCGTTCACCCAGGAGTTCGTCGCCGGACGGTCCTCAGGCCCTACGGTGCGGGGCCGGTTCGCCTGCTCGGCAAACACGGCGAAGGGGTTGCCCCCGCCGCCTCCCGGAGTGCCTGCCTGAGAGGCCATTCCGATCTGGGACAGCCCGTCGAACAGGCCGGGGTAGACGGTCAGGCCCGAGACATCGATCAGCCAGGCGTCGCCGGGGACGTCGATATCGGCTCCGACCGCCTCGATGAGGCCGTTGGCGATGACGACGGTGCCGTTCTCGATCACGGCGCCCGTGCCGGTCACGATGCGCGCGTTCTGGAGGGCGAAGAACGGGGGAGGCACCGGGGCCTGACTCGGCATGTACTGCGCGTCGGCGGGCGCCGGGGCCGCGAGGCCGGACAGCGACGCGAAGAGCAGGCCCGGGACCACCCCGCCCGCCAGCCGGCGCGCGAGTGCGGTTCGGTTCATGAGAGGTACATCCTTCCGAATGGGTCCATCGCGGTGAAACAAACCCCTACATATCCCTTCACAACACGCCTGTGTGAATCTCCGTTCAGTCCCCTACCCGGTCAACGCCGGCGCGGGCCGGCCGGTGACGTCGTCCCTCGCGGCCGTCCTCCAGGACCAGACATCGGTTTGGATGAGGGGCACCCGCGGGTTACGGTTGGGACATGGAACACACTCCGCTGCCGCACGAGGGGCTCGCGGTCGTCGTGAAGCGCGACTGCCCCACGTGCCGGCTGGTTGAACCCGTGCTGGAGCGGCTCGCCGCCGACCGCGGCGGCCTCGCCGTCTTCAGCCAGGACGATCCGGACTTCCCTGCCGCCGTGCCGGGGGTCATCGACGACACGGAACTCGAACACTCCTTCCGCATCGGGATCGAGACGGTCCCCACGCTCGTGCGTTTCGACGACGGAAAGGAGGCCGGCCGTGCAGCGGGATGGAACCGGGCGGAGTGGCGCGACCTGACGTCGATTCCGGACCTGGGGGCCGGACTGCCCGATTTCCAGCCGGGTTGCGGTTCGCGGTCCGTTGAACCCGGCGCGGCGGAGCGGCTGCGGGCGCGTTTCGGGGAGACCGGCATCGAAGCGCGGCAGGTGGCGCTGGAACTGCACGCCGACGCCGTGGAGGCGTGCTTCGAGCGCGGGTGGACGGACGGGCTGCCCGTCGTCCCGCCGACCCCGGAGCGGATCCTGCGCATGCTCGCGGGGACGACCCGGGCCCCGGAAGAGGTCGTGGGCGCCGTGCCGCCGGACTACGTCGAGTGCACGGTGGAGAAGGTCGCGATCAACGCCGTGCTCGCGGGCTGCAAGCCGGAATACATGCCCGTCGTGCTCGCGGCCCTTGAGGCGGCGCTCGACCCCGACTTCACCCTGCACGGGATCCTGTGCAGCACGTGCTTCACCTCGCCCCTCGTCATCGTCAACGGCCCCATCGCCCGCCGCATCGGGATGAACGCGGGGCTCAACGTCCTCGGGCAGGGGAACCGCGCCAACGCGACCATCGGGCGCGCGCTGAACCTCATCGTGCGCAACGTGGGCGGCGGGCGACCCGGGGAGATCGACCGTTCCACATTCGGGGCGCCGAGCAAGTACACGTTCTGCTTCGCGGAGGACGAGTCGGACGAGGAGTGGGAGCCGCTTTCGGTGTCGCGCGGCGTTCCGCCCGGCGCCAGCGCCGTCACGCTCTTCCAGGGGGAGGGCGTGCAGGGGATCATGGACCAGCGGTCCCGCACGCCGGAGGAACTGACCGCGTCCCTGGCGGCGTGCCTGCTGGCTGTGTGCCATCCGAAGATCTGCGAGTGGGCGCACGCGGTGCTGCTCCTCTCGCCCGAACACTACGCCATCTACCGGGAGGCGGGCTGGGACCGGGCGCGGATCACCGGGGCGCTGCTGGAGGCGACGACGAGGCCGCTGGACGAGGTGGCGCGCGGCGCGGGGGGCCTGGCCGAGGGCGTGCCGGACTCGGAGACGCGCCGCCACGTGCCCAAGTTCCCGCCCGGGGGACTGCTCCTCGCCCGGGCCGGCGGCGCGGCCGGACTGTACTCCGCGATCCTGGCCGGCTGGCCCGGCGGCCGCGCCTGGCAGCACTCACACCCCATCACCCGAGAGATCGAGACATGACCCCTTCGACCGCAGTGCGCCCGGCGGGCCCGACGATCCCGGCTGGCGCAACGACCGTCCTGCACGACCCCACCTCCGAACTCGCTCCCGAGATGCGCCCGCGGCGCACGCCTCCCCCGTCGCTCGAAGGGCGGGTGGTGGCGCTTCAAGGGATCGGCAAGCTCCGCAGCGACGAGTTCCTCGACCACGTGAAGACGCGGCTGGACGCGCTCGGCATCCAGACGATCCGCACGGACAAGCCGACCAACGCGCGCCGAGCGCCGACAGAGTTGCTACAGAGGATCGCCACGGAAGCCGACGTCGTGGTTCAGGGATTAGCCGATTGAGGTTCCTGCACGTCGTGCGGTCTGCACGACCTCAGAGACCTCGATGAACGCGGGATCCCCGGCTGCTTCATCGTCACGACCGAGTTCGAGGAGGCCGCGCGCAGCCAGTCGCGCTCGCTCGGCTTCGAGCCCGGCATCGTCTGGGTCCCCCACCCCATCCAGAACCGCACCGCCGTCGAACTCGAATCCCTGGCCGACGAGGCGATTGACCCGATTCTGGCCATGATCACGACCGCGGACTGACCCCCGGCGGCCTGACCGACCGGGGCGGACCGTGCTTCGCGCGCGAGTGCCTGGGAACCTGCGGACTTGCTCACGGCGTTGAAAGCCGTCTATTTGGCAGCAGCAGGATCGAGACTGAAACAGCCAGGAGGCCGCATGCCCACCCGCCGACGATTCCTCGCCCGCCTCGGGGGCTCCGCCGCAGCAGCCGGAGCCATGACCGTCGTTCCCACGAAGTGGAGCACCGCAGTCGCGGCGGCCCGCGACCTGTCCCGCACGCCCGGCCCCGCCGAGGAGATCGCGCGCGACGAGGAGTTCTGGATCGAGATCCAGAAGGCGTTCACCACCGACCGTTCCCTCGTCAACCTCAACAACGGGGGCGTGAGTCCCACGCCCGCCCACGTGCTCGAGGCGATGAAGCGGGACCTCGACTTCGCGAACCAGATCCCGGTCTACAACGGGTGGCAGATCCTCGAGCCGCAGCGGGAGGGCGTCCGCGCCCGGCTCGCCCGGCAGTGGGACGTGGACCCGGAGGAGGTCGCGATCACGCGCAACGCGTCGGAGGGGCTCCAGATCCTCCAGAACGGGTACGACCTCGAGCGCGGCGACGAAGTCGTCACGACGACCCAGGACTACGGGCGCATGATCACGACCTTCCAGCAGCGCGAGCGCCGCGAGGGGATCGTGATGAAGCAGTTCAAGATCCCCATCCCGGCCGAGGATCCGGCCGAGATCGTGCGACTGTTCGAGGAGCAGATCACCGACCGCACGCGGCTCATCCTCATGTGCCACATGATCAACATCACTGGACAGATCCTGCCCGTGCGCGAGGTCGTGGAGATGGCGCGCGGCTACGGCATCCCGGTCCTCGTCGACGGCGCCCATTCACTTGCACACCATGATTTTACCCTCTCCGAGCTGAACTGCGACAACTACGCCGTCAGCCTGCACAAGTGGCTGCACGCCCCGGTCGGGACCGGCCTCCTCTACGTGAGGCGGGAGAAGATCCCCGAGATCTGGCCGCTGCAGGCCGCGGCCGAGAGCCGAGACGACGACATCCGGAAGTTCGAGGCGATCGGCACGCACCCCGAGGCCAACTTCCTCGCCATCGGCGAAGCGCTCACCTTCCACCAGCTCGTCGGCGGCGAGCGCAAGGAGGCGCGCCTCGTACACCTGCGGAACTACTGGGCCGAGCAGCTCCTCGAGCACGACCGCGTGCGGCTCAACACGAGCCTCAAGCCGGGCTTCGCGTGCGGGATCGCCAACGTCCAGGTCGAAGGCATCGACACGAGCGCGCTCCGCAACTGGCTGTGGAACCGGCACCGGATCTTCACGGTCGGCATCAACCACGCCGAGTTCACGGGGCTCCGCATCTCGCCGTCCACCTACACGACGCTCGAGGAACTCGACCGCTTCGTGGACGCGATGACCCGCGCGGTGAAGCACGGCATCCCCGCCTGACGCGCGGACGGATCGGGTAGGCGTCGCCGCGGTCCGCCTCATCCGGCGACGAACATGGGACGTCGGCGGCGGATCCTCCGTCACCGCTGAGCGTTCCCGCGGGAACGTGCCGGTTTCCGATAACCTCGGTTTTTTCGCGTTTGGGGCCTTCTAAGTTACAATAATTCGCGTTTTCGTGGTTGTCGGGCCCCTAATCTGCGGATGATTCCATGAACCGGGTGTTGAACGAACTGCCCGAAGCTTTCGTGTCCCATACGGCCATCAGCCGGGAAGTATCCCGGGCCGTGAGCGCGGGGAGACTCCGGAAGCTGGCGTCGCGCCTTTATACGAAGAACTTCGAGGACTCTCCCGAGGAGATCGTTCGGCGCAATCTCTGGGCGATCGTCGCCGGATATTTTCCAGGGGCCCTGGTCGTGGACCGCACCGCCTTTGAGACCGTTCCCGCTCCCGATGGAACCGTTTGCCTCGTCAGCGAGCGCGGGAGGACGACCGAACTGCCCGGCATCGTGCTGCGCCCGCGTCGTGGACCCGGGCCGATCTCATCAGACATGCCCTTCCTCGACGGCCTGTACCTCAGCTCGCAGGCCAGGGCCTTTCTGGAGAACATGCGCCCATCGCGGGCCCGGAGCGGTCGCCTGCCGCGCACGCTCACACAAGCCCAGGTCGAAGAGCGTCTCGATCGTCTCATTCGCGTCTCGGGCGAAGCAGCCATCAACCGGCTGCGCGACGAAGCCCGGGCGATCGCCACCGAACTCGACCTGGAGCGGGAGGCCGCACACCTCGACACGCTCATCGGCACGCTGCTCGGCACGCGCGAGAGCCGGCTCGATTCGCATGTGGCACGGGGTCGCAGCCGCGGGCGTGCCTACGACCCGGATCGGATGGAGTTGTTCCACACCCTGCACCAGGCACTTCGCGACCACCCTCCCCGCGACAGACCGGAGGTGCGGCGCGACTCACCGGGGCCGACGACGCTGGCATTCTTTGAGGCGTACTTCTCCAACTTCGTCGAGGGAACTGAGTTCCTCGTGAGCGAAGCCGTCGAAATCGTGTTTGAGGGCAGGATTCCGCCGCAACGGCCGGCGGACGCTCACGACGTGATCGGGACTTGGCGTATCGTTTCCGACAGGGCGGAGATGCGCCGGACGCCGGAGGATCCGGAAGCCTTCGTGAGCCTTCTCCAGGGACGCCACCGGCGGATCATGCGCGAGCGGCCCGAGACGGGGCCCGGCGAGTTCAAGGTGGCCGGCAACCGTGCCGGACAGACCGTATTCGTTGCCCCCGACCTCGTACCCGGCACGCTGGAACAGGGCTTCGCCCTCTACCGGAGCCTGGAATCGCCGTTCGATCGCGCCGTCTACATGATGTTCCTGGTCAGCGAAGTACATCCCTTTGCCGACGGCAACGGGCGTGTCGCGCGCGTGATGATGAACGCGGAACTCGTCGCCGGAGGAGCGGAGCGGGTCGTCATCCCGACCGCCTTCCGTGACGACTACCTCGCCGCGCTGAGGGCGTTGTCGCGAACGCGGCGTCCGGAGCCGCTCATCCAGGCGCTCGACTACGCGCAGCGCTGGACGATCGCGGTCGAATGGACTTCGATTCCCGAGACGCAGCAGCAACTCGACGCGTGCCACGCCTTCCTGGAT
Source organism: Candidatus Palauibacter denitrificans (assembly GCA_009841015.1). Classification (GTDB taxonomy): domain Bacteria; phylum Gemmatimonadota; class Gemmatimonadetes; order Palauibacterales; family Palauibacteraceae; genus Palauibacter; species Palauibacter denitrificans. Next base: position 6,518 of record VXMQ01000174.1, read on the forward strand.
CCTGCGGAAGCGGAGGCCGAAGGCAAGCGGCTGCGCATGCCGCGCTGACCCCGGGCGGACTGGCCGTCCGTTCAGGTTGGCGCATATGATCTTGCGCGCTGCAAACCCCAAGGGCGTTTTTCGACACTGATTTCGTCCCCGTTCGAAGCCACCAGACCTGTAGACCGGAGGGGAGACCCGATGACCGAGACCTTTGACATGGCCTTGATCCAGCGCGGGGCCCGGCTACGCCGTTCGCCCTACTTCGAGGCCACGCTCCGGGACGGGTGCCGGAGCTATACGGTCTACAACCACATGTTTCTGCCGACGCGCTACGACGACCTGCACGCGGAGTACGAGAAGCTCCTGACCGGCGTCACGGTGTGGGACGTGAGCGTCGAGCGGCAGGTGGAGATCACGGGGCCGGACGCCTTCGAGTTCACGAACCTGCTCACGCCCCGGGACCTGTCGAAGTGTGCCGTCGGGCAGGGCAAGTACGTCCTCATCGGCGCCGCCGACGGGGGCATCGTGAACGACCCGGTGCTGCTGCGCCTCGCCGAGAACCACTTCTGGCTCGCGCTGGCGGACAGCGACGTGCTGCTCTACGCGAAGGGGATTGCCCTCAACGCCGGCCTCGACGTCGAGATCCGCGAGCCGGACGTCTCGCCCATGCAGGTGCAGGGCCCGAAGTCGAAGGAGGTCGTGCGCCGGCTGTTCGGAGACGACGTCGTCAAGCTCCGTTACTACTGGTTCCTGGAGACGGAGCTGGACGGCATCCCGGTGGTCGTGACGCGCACGGGGTGGAGCGGCGAGGTCGGCTACGAGATCTACCTGAGGGACGGAAGCCGGGGCGTCGAGCTCTGGGATCGCGTGCTGGAGGCGGGCCGCGACCTGGGCATCTCCCCCACCGGCCCGTCGGACATCCGCCGCATCGAAGCCGGCATCCTCAACTACGGCATCGACATGACGCTGGACACGAACCCGTACGAAGTCGGGCTCGGCTGGCAGGTCGACTTCGACCAGGAGGGCGACTTCATCGGCCGCGAGGCGCTGGCCCGGATCGCCGAGGAGGGGCCCCGGAGGCTGCTCGCCGGCATCGAAATCTCGGGCGCCCCGCTCGACCTGAACGTGGACCGCTGGCCCGTGCACGGAGGCGGCGGTGCGAACGGGGACGGCGGCGCGATCGGATTCGTCACGTCCGCCGTGTATTCGCCGCGTCTCGGGAAGAACATCGGCTACGCCCTCGTCCCGGCCGCGGCCGGGGAGCTGGGCACGCGCCTGGGCGTGACGACGCCGGACGGCGAGAGGGAAGCCGTGGTGGTGCCCCGGCCCTTCGTGGATCCCGGCAAGGAGATCCCGAAGTCCTAGCAGTGCGTCAGGAGTCCGTCAGGGCCTCATCCCGAGGACGGAGGGTATCGCGCGCCCGAACCAGCGTCCGATCGCGCTCACCGGTACCGAAACGCCCACTACCCTGGAGTTCTGCGGCGGTAGCGTGCCCGGCGCATCGCCGGCCTCGCCTCCGCCGACCCCCGCCGCGGCGGCAGCCAGGGCCGCCGTCCCCGCCAGGATACCGGCCCCTAGCAGGACACTCTTGGTCGTGGAGAATTCGCGCACTTCGATGCTCGTCACACCGTCCCGGGCCACGCGCAGGGTGTCGTACTGCAGGATGTCCTGGAACAGGCCGAGAGTATGCCGCGTGGTCGCTTCGAACTCGATGGTGTCTCCCACGCTGATGACCTTGCCCTCGACCGCGACGGTCCCGGCAGGCGAGTTGGGATCGACGATCGCGGACTGGATCGGCACGCGCAGCCTGGCCACTGCGCCCACAGGCGCGTCGTCGGTCAGCCGGTAGGAGTAGCACCCGGACACCGTGAGCCCGACCGCCAGAAAGGCGACGGTCCGATGTCGCCGTCGCCGCGCTCCACCGCTCGGCTGAAAGTCAGAACGCAACATCGAGATCTCGTGTCAGGAGTTGGTTGAACGAGTAGACGAAGTGCCAGGGTTCGTCAGGGAAGATCCCGCCGGTTTCGTTGAGAAGGCCGCGGTCGTCCACGTTCACGATGACCTGGACCGCAAGAGTATCCCCTTCCAGCGACTCCGCCTGGACGAACCACCGCCGGTCAATGGAAATATCCATCGCTCTCTGGAAGGGGATCTCGTGAATGACCGTGTCCGACCGGACCACCTGCACTCGCGTCACCCCGAATTCGTTGACACCGGCTACGAACTGGGTGGAGTAGATCGCTCTGACTCGGTCGCCCGCCTCGCCCCGCATCTCGAAATAGATGTTCTCGGGCGTCGGGTCATCGAAAATCTCCGAGCACCCGCCAAGAGCGATCGCGGCCAGCAGGAGCGGCAGTCCCGTAAAGGGGGTGGAAGAGGCGGCGGGTGCGAACCGCCGCCTCCCCCCTGACGTCAACCTCCGCAACCCAGTCCGTTCAGGTGGCAGTTCGCCCGCAGTTCGATGATCGAAATCGGGAGCATCGTGCCCGGAGCGTTGGACGCGGCGGCCGCGCCCTGCCACTTGGGATCCGTGAGACCCCACCTGTACATGTCCGCCAGACGGAGGCCCTGCAACAGCACGTTCACCCGTCGCGTGTGCTGGAGCATCTCCATCTCGGAGATCTGGCCGGAGTACGGCGTCAGGCCGTCCAGCGCGCGGATGTTGTTGATGTGCATGGCGAAGCCGTTGGAATCCCCGCCCGCCAACGCGTTCTCGGCCAGAATCAGGTGCATCATCCGCGCAGAGGCGACCGTCAAGGGTGGATAGACCCCGCCCTTGTCGAGGTAGCTGCCGCCCTTCCACTGGTTCAGCCACTTGATGACGGCCGGATCGTCGACGTTGTCGATGGGATCCTGGAGCGCGATGCCGTTGATGTCGTTCTGGTCGTCGACCGTGGCGATCGAGAGGTCGATCTGGTTCTCCTTGCGGTCGTTGACCCAGGACGCCATCGAGTTGGACCTGCTGGCACTCGAAAACGTCAGGTTGTACGTCCAGTCCGGCTGGACGCTCGCCAGGACCGCGCTGGCGTCCATGCCGGCCTCGGCCGAGGCCGCCAGACCGTTCCCGGACGGCGACGGGTTGATCACGTCCCATATCGCGCGGGACTGCCTGGCGCGGGCGCGGAGCGCCCTGGCCTGCGTCGCCATGTCCGTCGCCCCCACCTCGTTGAAGCCGGCGATGGCCGAAGAGAACCTCTCGATCGCGCCGTCCAGGACCGAATACATGTTGGCCGGTCCGATCGGGGGTCCGCTCTCCGTCTTGTCCGAGAACGCGAAGTCCTCCTGGATCTCCCCGATCACCATGTAGATGATGCCGGAGTACAGGTACGCGCGCGCCAGATCGGTCTTGATCGCGGTAGATGGGTTGTTGCCGTGATGCTCCTGGACGATTTCGATGGCTTCGTCGCTCATCCACCGGGCCTGTCCCATCGCCGGGAACGGGCCATCGATGAACTCGTTCAGCGGATCATCCACGAATCCGAGATCGAGCGAGAGCCAGGCATCCCTGGAGCCGATCCAGCGCATCTCGTCGGACGCCACCAGGTACGGCTGCCAGGATTGGGACACGGAAGACGCCACGAGCGTGAGCGTTCCGTTCACGACGGCGGAGGCGGCGGCCTCCTGGCGGATGTCCTCCTCGACCAGGTCGTTGGGGTTGTTCACGTCCAGCAGATCGCCGCACCCAAGCGTGAAAGCGGCCAGAAGAGGCGTGGCCAACCAGGCCTTCAGGTTTCGATTCTTCATGGTATGGTTCTCCCGCTTGGATCTAGAAAGTGACGCGCACGGACATCGTGAAGCGCCGCGGCACCGGAATGCCCCAGCCTTCCGTCGAATTCAGGAAGTTGCAGTTGAGGCCTCCGTTGCAGCGTCCGAGGACGTTGCCCTCCGGGTCCATGCCGGGGTAATCCCCCATCATGAAGAGCAGCAGGTTGCGCACGCCCATGTTCACCGTAGCGGCCGAGAAGCCCCAGCGCTGGACGAACGTGGCCGGCACCCGGTAGCTGAGCGACAGCTCGCGCCACTGGATCCAGTCGGCGTCGTAGACCCCGTTCATCCCGCTCATCGGCGAGAGCCCCTCGACCTCGTGCGCCCAGGCAATCGCCGCATCGAGCCGCTCGTCCGCCGACGAGCCGGGGTTCAGCATCGTGGAGTACAGTTCGGCCGAGCGCGGCGTGTTGCGCCCGATGAAGTTGTTGGCGCGCCGGAACATGCCCGACAGATCCTGCACCTGGTGACCGAACTTGTACTCCATGAGCGTCGTCAGCTGGAAGTTCCCGAGGAACGCGAGGTCGAAGCCGAAGGAGCCCGCGTAGTCCGGCGTGGGATTGCCGAGGTGCGTATCGAGCAATCCGGCCCCGCAGTTATGCGACGCCAGCCCTCCGTTGGGCACTCCGAAGTCCTCGTTGCCGATCGCCAGCGGCTTGAAGCTGTTGGGATTGCGCGGCTGGCTGAAGTACGCGAGCGCCTGATCGCGCGTCGGCACGACGCACTGGCCGTCGACCGGATCGAGGATGTTCAGAGGAATCGCCACATCGGCAATCCTCGCGCCGAAGAAGGCGCCCGGCGTGAAGCCCTCGACCAGGTAGTTGCGGTAGCGCGGGTAGCTGCCGCCGGTCTTCAGGGGAGGCGCTCCGCCCATGTCCGTGATCTTCTCGGACAGGAAGGCCGTGTTCGCGAACACGTTGAGCGAGATGTCCCGCGCCTGGATCAGGTTGCCGCGGATACCGAACTCGACGCCGTGCGCCGTCACCTCGCCGATGTTGTCGAGCTGGGTCTGCGTGAACCCGCCCGTGACCGGGAACTGGCGCGCGACCATGGCGTCGGTGACTACCCGATCCCAGTAGGTCGCCTCAACGGACCAGCGGTCGTTGAAGAGGCCCAGATCGATCCCGAACTCCAGCTCCGTGGACACCTCGGGCTTCAGTTGTTCGTTGCCGAGATTCGACGGCTGGACGCCGGGCCCCACCTCGGTGCCCAGCGACGAGAAGGTCGTGAACTTGTCGAAGGCGCCCGGCTGCAGCCCGGACGTTCCGTAGGCTCCCTTGATCCGCATCGACGAGAAGACCTCGCTGTCCCAGCGTTCGCTCGGGACGATCGCGAAGTTCGCCTTGGGATAGAGGGCGGTGTTGAACGCTTCACCGAACGCCGAGTTGGCATCCCAGCGAGCGCCCACGGTCAGGAAGAGCCAGTTGTCCCACGCGACCTGATCCTGCACGTATCCGCCGATCTGCGTCACCCGGAGCCAGTTCTCGAATGAGGACTCGGAGCCCAGCGCCGAAAGCGTCTCCAGGCCGGGACCGGGGAAGTCGCGTCCGCTGCCCCCCGCCGACTGCGCCTGCCGCAGGAAGCCCTGGCCGCCGAACAGCAGCGTGTTCTCGAGCCGGGGCGTGCTGAAGACATACGATCCCTTGATGTCGACCGTAAGCTCGCGGCTACGGTTCTCGTTGACGTTCCGGTTCCCGTCCGGGGTCGAGCCCGAGAAGCCGTCCACGTTCCACCGGTAGGGCCGGAAGCTGACCGCGTCGTCGGACGTGAAGTCGATCCCGAAGGTTGCGTTGATGTTGAACGCTTCCGTGGGAGAGAAATCGATGTTGGTGGATCCCGCGAAATGCTGCGAGTTCACCTGGTTCAGCTGATAGGCGTTCTCGCGCAGAGTCGCGAACGCCGGCTGGCCATAGTAGTTGATCTGCCCGAGTTCCGGGTCGTTATTGGCGAGCCGAAGCTGCTACATCAGCGCCGACGAGAAAACGCCGTAGATGTTGTTCGAGTTGTCGGGCGTGTGGTGCGCCATGTCCGAGTAAAGCGTGGTCACGCCGATGCGCAGGTCACTGCTCGGGATGAGCGTGAAGTTGGTGTGGATCGATGCGCGGCGGTTGGTGTCGTTCTCGGGGTCCAGCCCCTCCACCACATCGAAGTTCCTCGCCGCGTCGTACGGCCCGTCCTCGCTGGCGAGGCGCGCGGAGGCGAAGTACTGGAACACGCTAGATCCACCCTGCAGCGATCCGGAGTAGGTCTGGCCGAACCCGGTGGTGAGCAGATCGGGAATCAGGTCGCGCTCGATCGGCTCCCAGGGCGACACGGGCTGCCCCCAGCGCGACGACATCAGGTTGACGGCATCCGACAGACGCTGGGCGTCGCCGTCTCCCGTGCATCCGGGACTGGAGCAGACGCGGCCGGCGAAGTCGGCGACCGGCAGAATGCGGTTGGTCGGCACGGAGATCCCGGTCAGGTCGCCCCGGAAGGTGAAGCGCGGGGTCCCGATGGTGCCGCGCTTCGTGAAGATCTGGATCACGCCGTTCGAGGCCTCGGTCCCGTACAGCGTCGCGGCCGCGGCGCCCTTCAGGATCTCGACGCGCTCGATGGACTCGGGCGGGATGTCGTCGAGGCGGGAGGGGCTCCCCTGCCCGTTGAAGCTCTGCACGGCGGAGCGGTCGACGCGGATCCCGTCCACGTAGACGATGGGCTCGTTCAGCTGCGACAGCGACGCCGACCCGCGGATCCGGATGCGGGCGCCTTCGCCGGTGTAGCCCGACGAGGGCAGCGCCACCACTCCGGGTTCGCGGCCCGCGATGAGCTGGCTGAAGTCGGAGATGGGCGCGTTCTCGAGCTCCGCGGCGTCCAGGGTCGCGATCGTGTGGCCGAGCCTGCGTTTCTCGGTCGCAACGCCGGTGCCGGTCACGACGATCTCATCCATGCGGACCGCGGTAACGTTAAGGGCAACGTCGAGCGTCGCGGTCGAGCCGGCGGTGACGGTCACGGCTTCGGAGACCTGACGGTAGCCGACCAGGCGGACGACCACCGTCTGCTCGCCGGCGGGTACGTTCAGTAACACGAAGTCGCCGCTGGCGTTGGTAAAGGTCCCGATGCCGGTGCCTTCGATGAACACCTGCGCGGACGAAAGGGGTCGGAGGGAACCTTCTTCGGTCACTCTGCCCGCGATGCTGCCCGCGTCCTGGCCACTCAGGCCCGGTGCGAGGCAGGCGAGCGCAACCAAGGCCACTCCCCATGCACCGATGGTGCGAGAGGCGATTCGTTTCATGCGGCGCTCCTTGCGCTGGAGAGGATGGAAGCGGTCGAACGACCCGCTCCCGATTCCGCCAACTCGTTCCACAATCCGTTATTGATAATGAGATTCCGGCGCTGCCGCCAGCCAGTCCTCGATGAGGCGGCGGGAGATCGAGACGCGACCGCGACCCGGGAGCCGGAGGCCGATCTCGCGGCGGCGTGCGAAATCGGCGCGCTCGAACCAGCGGGCATCGACGAGCTCCTGGTGGGCGACGGTGAGTTCCCCGCCCACGCGTTCGGCCCGAAAACCGAGCATCAGCGACGCCGGGAAGGGCCAGGGCTGTGATGAGCGATACCGGACCGAGCCCACCTCGATACCCGACTCCTCACGAACCTCGCGAACGACGGCTTCGGAGAGGCTCTCGCCGGGCTCCACGAACCCGGCCAGCGTGGAGTAGACGCCCGCCGGCCAGATGTCCTTCCGCCCGAGCAGGCAGCGGTCTCCGTCGGTCACGAGAACGATGATGGCCGGATCCGTGCGCGGAAAATGGTCGACTCCGCACGCTTCGTTGCGGCAGCGCCGGACGTGTCCTCCCTGCTCCGGCCGGGTGGGAGCGCCGCACGTACCGCAGAAACGGTACCGGCGACTCCAGGTGACGATCGCCCGGGCGTAGGCCAGGAGCGAGCCGTCTCCCTGCCCCAACATGGCCCCGACGCCGCGGAGATCGAGGAACTCGCCCGCGCCGTCGAGCGGGCTGTCTGAAGGCGGCCCTTCCCCCGCCTCCCCGGCTTCTCCGGGCACATCGGCGGCGAACAGCGCGCGGCCTCCGTCCCGTCCGCCCTCGAGTCCGAGAAAGATCCATTCCTCGGGTGGCTCCGACGCACTGGCCGCGATCGCGGGCGGAAGGAGTATGGGCCGATAGGCCAGGCCGTCCGCTTTCGTCGCGGCTTCCCGCGCCGTTTGGGACACCAGACTGCGCTCGCGCGATACGAGGACCACGCGCGAGGCCGGGTCGGCCAGCCGCTCAGAGAGCCACCCGGGATTGGCTCGCAGGTGGGTGGCGCGATCGAGGCCGCCGCCCGCGAAGGGGTTCGGTTTCCGGTGGCCCTCCCCTGCCACGCCCGATAAGATCTCGCCGGCCGACATGGGGGAAACGTAGCGGTTTCGAGGGAACGCATGCACAGTTTCGAGGGGACGGCCGGACGGGGCACACTTCTCACGTTCGATTGCTACGGCACGCTGATCGACTGGGAAGGCGGGATTCTCGCGGCGCTCCGAGCCGCGTACCCGGAGGCGGCCGCGGTGGAGGATGAGCGGCTCCTTGGCGAGTTTCACGCGGCCCAGAACCGGCTCAAGACGAGCGAGTATCGCCCCTACCGGCAGCTGCTCACCGAGACCTCGGTGGAAGTCGCGCGCGCGAACGCGTGGGATACGGAGGACGAGTTGGCGGCCGGCGTCCCCGCGAGCATTCCCTCCTGGCGGCCCTTCCCCGACACGAATCCGGCGCTCTCACGCCTCGCCGTAGCGGGAGTCACGCTGGGGATCCTCTCGAACATCGACGACGACCTGCTCGCCGGAACGCTGAAGCACTTCGACGTCGAGTTCGGCCTTCTCGGCACGGCCCAGCGGCTACGCAGCTACAAGCCGGCCGCGCCGCACTTCGAGCGCGGGCGGGAGTGGGCCGCCGGCTTCGACCGGTGGTTGCACGTGGCGCAGAGCCTCTTCCACGACGTGACGCCCGCCACCTCGTTCGGGGTCCCCGTGGTGTGGGTCAACCGCAAGGGCGAGCCCCGCCCGGACGACGCCGACCCTGTACGCATCGCCCCCGACCTGGCCGCCGCCGCCGCATGGCTCCTGCCGTGAGGGTCAGGGCGATACGGCGTCTTCGTTGGATCCGGTCGCCAGGACGTCGCGGGTGAAGCGGTGGAGTTCCCGCCATAGCACTTCGTGCGAGAAGATGTCGTTGTGTCCCGCCCCGGGGATCTCGAGCCAGCGGCGGGGCCCGCGCAGCGCCTCGAAGACCTCCCGGCTCTGGCCGGGCGGGATGACGCGGTCCTCCTCGCCGGCGGCGACGAACGTCGGCACCTCGATGCGCGGCGCCCGCTCCAGCGTGTCGAAGCGGTTGTGCAGCCAGTCCAGATACCAGTCCGGCAGCCACGACAGGCGGTGCCGGGCGATCGCCGCGGTATCCGTGAACGGCCCGAGCAGGACGACGCTGGCCACCGGACGGCTCACCGCCAGTTCCGCCGCCACGGAGCTCCCGAGGGAGTTTCCCAGGGGTACGAGCCGCTCGGGATCGACGCCCCGCTCCTCCACCAGCCACCGGTACGCCGCCCTCGCGTCCGCGTAGAAACCGTCCTCGGAGGGCTTCCCCTCGCTCGCTCCATAGCCTCGATAGTCGGGCAGGAGGATGTCGAGTCCCAGGTTCGAGAGCGCCGCCGCCACCGCCCCGCGGTCTCCCAGGTGCCCGGCGTTGCCGTGGAAGTAGATCGCCGTCCCCCGCCTGGACTCCGGTGGGTCGGCGGGAAACCACCACGCGTGCAGTTCGACGCCGTCTTCGGTCGGGATGCGGACCTCGGCGGCCTTGGGGAATCCCCAGTATCGCGGATGCGTCTCGTGCGGCTGCAGCGTCTCCGGATAGAAGACGAAGAAGGGGACGATCCGGGGCATGAAGAGGCGGACGACGGCCATCAGGCCGACGAGGGCGACCACGACGATGAGGAGTTCCACGAGCGGGAGCCGGCGGCGGCGGACGGCCGGAGTCAGCGGCCGGGCACGGACGATGCCGTGGCGAGGCGCTCGGCCCAGCGCGCGTACACGTCGGGGCGGCGGTCACGCCAGAACAGCCGCCGGGCGGTGGAGGCCGCGCACCGCGAGAGATCCACGTCAGCATAGAGAATCGCCTCTTCCCCTTCCGGCGCCCGCGCGAGGACGACGCCCTCGGGATCGACGACGAAGGACTCTCCGGCGAAGGTGAGGCGGGGCTCCTCGCCGACGCGATTGGCCAGCGCGGCGAAGTAGCCGTTCTGGAACGCCGCCACGCGCACCTCCGCCTCGAACAGCCCCTCGGGCCACTCTCCGACCGCACCCGCCTGCGGGATGACGACGAGCTGCGCCCCGCGTTCTCCCAGGCGCCGCATGTACTCGGGATAGTGGCGGTCGTAGCAGATCGCGACGCCCACGCGCCCCACGGCGGTGTCGTAGACGAGCGCGTCGGTGTCGCCCTTTGCGTAGTAGTGCTGCTCGTGGAAGCACGCGTACTCGGTGATGTGCATCATCCGCGTCACCCCGAGGAGCGACCCGTCCGCGTCGAAGACGGGCGTGCTGTCGTAGCACCGCCCGTCGGGTCCCAGTTCGTACTGGTTGAACACCGTGACGAGGCCGAGTTCCGCGGCGCGGGCGGCGATGCGGTCGCAGGTGGCACCGGGGATCGGCTCCGCGATCTGCGCGGCGCCGGGGTCGTCCGGCCGCTGGGGAAAGAAGCGGTCGATCGCGAGTTCGGGGAACGCCACGAGATCGGCGCCCTCCGAAGCGGCGCGCCCCATCGCGTCGAGCGCGCGTTCGAGGTTGCGGGTGCGGTCGGGCCCCGCCGACTGCTGTACAAGTGCGATCATCATCTCGTTTATGTCCTTCGCATGGATCGTTCGCGGTTCGGGGCAGGCGATTTGCCTCGGTCGCCCGGAACGGAGGATTGTCGGCGCGCGCGCCGGGACCCGCAACGGGGTCCACGGATCGCGTCGGGCTTCGTTAAGTTGCTCCCATGTGCGGACGATTCAGCCTTCAGACGCCGGTGCCGGACCTGGCCGAACTGTTCGAGGCCGATCCATCGCGGCTCGATGAATGGGTCGCCCGCTACAACGTGGCGCCCACGGACGAGGTCATCGCGCTGCGGCGAGGGACCGGCGGCCGGGAACTGGTTTCGCTGCGCTGGGGGCTGATCCCGAACTGGGCGGAGGATCGCGCGTCGCTCCCGCCGATGATCAACGCCCGCGCCGAGTCGCTCGAAACCCGGCGCGCGTTTCGCGACCTCGTCATCGACCGGCGCTGCGCCGTCCTCGCCGACGGCTTCTACGAATGGAGGAAGGAGGGCGGCCTGAAGCAGCCGTACTTCATCCGCCGCCGGGACCGACGGCCGATGGCGCTCGCCGGCCTGTGGGACGTGTGGCGCGGACCGGACGGCACGATCCCCTCCTGCACGATCGTCACGACGGACGCGAACGGACTGCTGGAACCGCTGCACGGCCGCATGCCGGTCATCCTCGAGGGCGAGGGCGCGCAGGTGTGGCTGGATCTCGATGTCTCGGAGCGCACCATGGATCCGCTCCTGCCGTTCGACGCGGAGGCCCTGGAGGCGTTCGCGGTCAGCCGCCGGGTGAACCGCGTCGCCACGGACGATGCGGCCTGCGCGGAGCCACGCAGCGCCCCGATCCGCGAGCCGTCAGGCTGGCGCGAGCGCCCTCCTGTGGGCGACGCGCCCGCCGATCAGCTCGGGTTCTTCTGACGCCGATTCGGCCGCCCGCGCGGCGTTGCCCCTAGAAGTTGGCGACGAGCGCGATCGTCAGCGTGGAGTCCAGCTTGTGGCGCGGCACGAGGACTGTCTCCCCGGTCGGGGTCCCGGCAGGCTGCTCGAGAGGAGCGCGGGTGAGCGCGGGCGCGTTGTCCCACGCGAGCCGCAGGCCCGTCTTCACGGCCAGCGAACTGTTGATGTCGACCGCGAGGGAGTTGGCGAAGTCGGCGCGGAGGTCCGCCGCGTCCGTGAGGTTCTCGTCCAGCGTCAGCGTGCTCTCGAGGTTGGCCGTCTCCGTCAACTGGCGGCGGAAGTTGGTGGAGACGCGGATGCCGCCGAAGCTCGCGCTCCTGTCGGGGTCATCGACGACATCGTTCTGCATCGTGAACGTGACCCCGTAGTCGCTCTTGAGCCGGGTCCCCTCGGTGTCGATCCACATATTCCCGATGCCGCCCACCAGGGAGAGCTTGCTCTCGTAGCCGGCGAAAGTATTCCGCTCCCACCCGGCGCCGGTCGTGAGGTGGACGTGATCCGAGAACGAACGCTCGAACTCGCCCCGCGCGAAGTAGTTCTCGGCCGTCGGCTCGGGATTGGCGTCGCTCGTCACCGCGAAGCGGTCCGGAGTCCCTGTGGCGATGCGCCGGGTCGTGCCGGACTCCGTTCGAAGACCGCCCGCGCTCAGGGACAGCTCTCCCCCGCCCCATTCGCGCCGGGCGCCGCCGCCGAGGCCGAAGGTCCGTACGGTGGAGTTCCCCGACGTGAAGAGCAGGCTGAGTTCCGCGTTGTAGGACCAGCGGATCTCCGCTTCTTCCTGCACCTCGTCCTGCAGAGACGCGGCCGGCGCGACGGCCAGGATCATCATCATCCCGAAGGTGGCTCCCGACCTCCCCTCCATCCTCACGAACGACATCATGTTCTGCCCCCAAACCACCGTGATCGGTACGAGAAATGGCGACCAAGGCTAGCCAGACGCGCTTCGCCGGGCCAGCTTCCTCAGACGTTCTATCCGTCCCTCTTCGAGGAGTTCCAGAAAGCATGTCCAGGTCAGACAGGCACCGCTTGATGAACAGGAAACTCCACGTTCGCCGACTCGTCGTCGGCGCCTTCGTGGCCGTACTCCCGCTGCCCGTCGCGGCGGCTCAGGACGCACAGATCGCGGCGATCGAGGCGCGCCGCGACCACTACGGGAGCGTGGCGCGCCAGATCTGGGAGTGGGCCGAGGTCGGCTACCAGGAGGAAAAGAGTTCGGAGTTGCTGAAGGGCGAACTCGAGGCGGCGGGATTCTCGGTCGAATCGGGGGTCGCCGACATGCCCACGGCGTTCGTGGCGAGCTTCGGCTCCGGCGGCCCGGTCATCGGGATTCTGGCCGAGTACGACGCGCTGCCGGGCATCTCCCAGGACGCGGTGCCCGTGCGCTCCCCCATCATCATCGGAGGCGCGGGCCACGCGTGCGGACACCACCTGTTCGGCGCGGGCTCCGTGGCGGCGGCCATCGCGGTCAAGGAATGGCTGGAGGAGACGGGACACGAGGGGACGATCCGGCTCTACGGCACGCCGGCCGAGGAGGGAGGCGCGGGGAAGGTGTACATGGTGCGCGCGGGTCTGTTCGACGACGTGGATGTGGCGCTGCACTGGCATCCCGGCGCGCGGAACAGCGCGAGGGTGGGGCGCTCGCTGGCCAACAAGTCCGCCAAGTTCCGCTTCCGGGGCTATTCCGCGCATGCGGCGGGCGCGCCGGAGCGGGGACGGAGCGCGCTCGACGGGGTCGAGGCGATGAACCACATGGTGAACCTCATGCGCGAGCACGTTCCGCAGGAGACGCGGATTCACTACGTGATTACGCAGGGCGGGTTCGCGCCCAACGTCGTGCCGGACTTCGCGGAGGTCTACTACTACGTCCGGCACCCGGACGCCCCCACCGTGCTCAGGCTGTTCGAGCGGGTGGCGCGCGCCGCCGAGGGTGCGGCGATGGGTACCGGGACCGGGATGGAATACGAGGTGATCCACGGGCTGTACGACCTCGTGCCCAACGTCGCCCTCGGACAGGTAATGGACGCGAATCTGCGCAAGGTCGGAGGCGTGGAGTACACGGAGGCGGAGCGGGCCTTCGCCCGGCAGATCCACGACTCCTTCGTAGGCGGTTCCGCCTCGCCTCTGGGCTCCGAGGCCGAGATCGAGGAGTTCGGGGTCGACCCCGCGGGCGGCGGATCGACCGATGTCGGCGACGTCAGCTGGGTCGTGCCGACGACGGGGCTGTCGACGGCCACCTGGGTGCCGGGCACGTCTGCGCACAGCTGGCAGGCCGTGGCGGCCGGGGGCACCGATATCGGGACCAAGGGGATGATCGTCGCGGCGAAGACGCTCGCCCTGACGACGATCGAGCTCTTCCAGAGCCCGGACGTGATCGCCGCCGCGTGGGAGGAACTGAGGGCGCACCGCGGCGCGGACTTCGAGTATTCCGCGCTGCTCGGCGACCGCCCGCCGCCGCTGGACTACCGGCGCTGATCCGCTGCGGAAGACTCGGCGGCATCTTCCTGGCCGGGCTCGTTCTCCCGCGACTCCGCGAACCGCCGCACGACTTCCCAGCCCTGCAGCCACATGTTGTCCGCCGCATAGTCCATGGGGGTCCTGCCGTAACGGTCGACGGCGCCCGGATCGGCGCCCAGTTCGAGTAGAGCCGGGAAAAGGATAGGGTTGCGCAGGGCGGCCAGGTGCAGCGGAGACCACTCCGAACCGCCGCGGGCATTCACATCGGCGCCCGCACGCACGAGCAAGGCGGGCACGGCCGGGTGGGGATTGGCGGACACGGCCCAGTAGAGCGGGGTCGCGGAGGGATGCGACAGCCGGTTCAGGTCGCCCTCGGCGTTCACGTCGGCTCCGGCTTCAATCAGCTTGGCGACCGCTGCGGAATCGCCGGGCCCCATGACGGCTTCGTGCAGGGGGGTCCGGATGCCGGCTTCGTGCGACAGCGTCACGCGTCCGCCCCACGGCGTGGGACCGCGAACCATCCTTGCAGCCGCCATGCTCTCGCGGTCCGACCACGCTTCGTCGCTCGCGCCCCGCGCGTTCACATCGGCTCCGGCGTCCAGCAACGCCGTCAGAATGTCCGGGTTTCGGTTGCCTGCCGCCGCTTCGTGAAGCGGGGTCCTGCCCCCCGGTAGCCTGGCGTTCACATCTGCGCCCCGGCTCACAAGCAGGGCGACGACGGCCGGATTCGCGTTCTCGGCGGCGGCGCGGTGGAGCGGCGTCCTTCCGCCGGCCGCCACCGCTTGCGCGTCGGCTCCGGCATCGAGCAACGTGGCGGCGACCGCCACCGTCTCGTTACGTGCGGCTTCGTGCAGCGGCGTGACGTCCCACCCGGTATCCGGCTCGTGCGGTAGCGATGTCGCCCAGGCGTTCACCTCGGCCCCGGCCGCAATCAGGGCGTCGATCACGGCGGGTTCGCTGCTGTCGCGGGCGCCGTAGTGCAACGGCGTGTAGTGGCGCCGGTTGCGTGCGTTCACGTCCGCTCCGGCCTCGACCAGCAGTGCGATGACCGCGGGATCCCGGGTCCATCCGGCCGCCACGTGAAGCGGCGTGGAGCCGCCGCCGTAGGACTCCGGTCGGCCCGAGGGGTTTCTCACCTGATCGTACTGCACCGCAGCCTCGATGGCCGCACCGGACTCCAGGCAGGCGACCACGACATCTGCCGTCGCGTGCCGGAAGAACACCGGATCCGGCCAGCGGCCGCAGTTCGCGGGGTCGGCGACGGTACCTGAGTCGTCGACGAGACCCGGATCGGCGCCCAGTTCCAGCAGGACGGCCGCGACGGCGGCGTTCCGCTCCCGCGTGGCCCTGTGGAGCGGGGTTTCACCGTTTTGGGCGCGCGCGTTCACGTCGGCGCCGGCACGCACGAGCAGCCGAACGACGGCCGGGTGCCCCCCGCGTCCCGACGCCCGGAACAGGGGGGTCCCGCCGGACTCGTCGCGTCCGTTTACGTCGGCGCCGGCGTCCAGCAGGGCCGCGGCGGCGGCGGTGTTGTCGAAAGGAGCCTCCGCGGCAACGTGCAGGGGCGTGCGGCCCTCTCGGCCGCGAGCGCTCGGATCGGCGCCGCCGGCCAGCAGAGCCGCCACCGCATCCGGCAACGGGAAGAAGAGGAACGAGCGCCCGGAGGAGTAGCCGCCTGCCGCAGCCCGGTGCAGCGGCGTCTCACCCTCTGCATCTCGTGCGTTCGCGTCCTCCCCGGCCCCGAGCAGTACCGCGATCGCGGCTGGGAGGAAGTAGCGGTTCCCTTCGCGCCTCCTCATCAGGTCATGGAGCGGCGAGTGACCCCAGCCATCGAGGACATTCACCTCCGCTCCGGCCTCGATACACCCCTCGAGGCTGACGATCGGAGCTTCCGTGAACCAGATATGGGTCGCCCAATCGCAGACCGGAATGGCGGAAGGCGTCGTCGACGACAGCCCCGGTTCCCCGGGTGACCCCAGTTCCAGCAGCTTGGTCACGAACACGCTGTTGCCCTGCCTGGCCGCGGCTTCCAACGCAGTTTCCCCTCTGCCGTTGCGCGCCCCCATGTCTGCACCCCCGCGAACGAGCTCCGCGACAAGCGCCGTGTCGCGGTCGAATGCGGTCAGGTCGTCGGGCGAGTTCCGCGTGGACAAGCGCGGCGGTGCGTTGAAGGGAATGGCCAGGGATGGCGAACCCCGGGGCTGCGTGCTCGAGAGGGCGCGGTGCAGAGGCGTGTCTCCATCGCCGGTACGCGCGTTGGCGTCGGCTCCTGCCTCCAGAAGCACTCTTGCGGCGACGAGGTTGTGCCCGGCGGCTGCGCGGTGGAGCGGTGTGGCGCCCTGGGCATCCGGCGAATTCGGGTCCGCGCCGCCGGCCAGCAGGGCGAGAATCTGCGCCCGGTCGTCGTTCTGGTCAGCCGCGACGTGCAGCGGAGTCCGCCCGTCCACGTCTCGGACAGCGGGGTCCGCGCCGCGTTCCAGCAGCAAGGCGACCGGTTCCACGGAGGACCCTGGCCCCTGCATCGCGGAGTGTAGCGGCGTCCGATTCGCATCGTTGCGAGCGTTCACGTCCGCTGCGGCCTCCAGCAGGACCGTGATCGTGAGGCCGGCGCCGCCGCGGGATGCCCAGTGGAGCGGGGTGTCACCGCTCCGGTCCGCGGCGTACACGGCCGCTCCGGCGTCGATGAGCGCCCGGGCGACATCGGCAGCATCGTTTACCGTTGCGCGATGCAGTGGAGTCCCGCCGAGTTCGTCGCGGACATTCAAGTCGGCGCCGGCCTCCACCAGCAGGGTCACGGCGGTGAGATCGCTCTCGGAAGCCACCCGGTGCAACGCGGTCATCATACGATCATCCGGCACATTCGGATCGGCTCCCGCCTCCAGCAGCAGCGCAACGGCGCCGTTGTCCCCCGACCCCCGCCACGTTCCGATCGCCAGGTACAGGGGCGTCTCCCCGGCAGAGTTGGGCGCGTCGATGTCCCAGCCGGCTGCCAGGCACTCACGGACGCCCTCGACGTCGACGTATTCGCGAAACAGCCGGGTGTCCCAATTGTCGCATGTCCGCGGTTCGGCGACTCTGCCGCGATCGTTGAGTGCCGTCGAATCGGCGCCCAGTTCCAGCAGCCTCTCGACCACCGAGTTGTGGTTGTGCCAGGCGATGTGCAGGGGCGTGTTGCCCATGGCGTCTCTCGCGTCCAGATCGGCTCCGGCCGACACCAGCGCGGCGATGACGGAGGCGCTCTCGAATTCGGCCGCCTCGTGCATGGGCGTTCTGCCCCTGAGGTCCCTCGCGTCGACGTTCGCGCCCGCCGCCAACAGCGGGGCAAGGGCGCGGGGGCCGTACCCCGCGTACAGGTGCAGGGGGGTTCTGCCCCACGCATCCGCGAGATTCGCCTCGGCGCCAGCCTCCAATAGCGCGGTGATCACATCCTCGCTTCTGGCCCCGAACAGCGGCGCGGCGCCCATCCAGTTGCGGGCGTTGACGTCCGAGCCGGCCGCCAGGAGAGCAGCGACGACGGCGGGGCCGGATCTGCTCGAGGCGATGTGCAGCGGACTCGTGCCGTCGTGGCTGCGGGCGTTGACGTCCGCGCCTGCCTCCAGCAGCCGTGTCCGTGTTGCGGGGCTACGCGCCCGCACGGCGCCGTGGAGCGGGGTCTCGCCCACGAGGTCGCGCGCGTTGACGTCCGCACCGGCCTCGAGAAGGAAAGCCACGGCGGCGGAGTCGGCGGTCGACACGGCATGATGCAGGAGGGTCCAGCCGCCGTCGTCCCGGGCTTCGAGATCCTGGCCGGCGGCCACGCACGCGGTCATCCGTTCGACGGTGGCGGTCTCCAGGAACTCGCGGTTAGGCCAATTCTCGCAGTGGGCCGGATCGGCCACCTCGCCCATGTCGTTGCGCGCCGAGGGGTCCGCGCCGAGTTCCAGCAATCTCCGCACCACAGCGGGATCCGGCCCCCGTCGACGGCCCCGCGATTTCCCGTGCAGGGGTGTGTTGCCTCCGTCGTCGCGCGCGTTCACATCCGCTCCGGCGGCCACGAGAGCGGTGACGATACCGGGTTCGCGGCTGGTCGCAGCGGTGGCGTGCAGGGCGGTCCGCCCCTCCTCCGCCCGGGCGTGTACATCCGCGCCGGCCTCCACCAGCAGCGTAGTGGTGGCGGGGTTGGAGCCCCATCGCGCCGCCTTCCACACCGCGGTCTCCCCGGATTCGTCCCGCGCATTCACATCCGCGCCGGCGGCCAGGAGGGCCGCGACCAGGGGGGACGAGTGATTACCGGCCGCTGCGTGAAGGGGGGTCCTGCCGCCCCGATCGCGCGCGTTCACGTCGGCTCCGGCAGCCACCACCGCCGCCACCGAGGCCGGGTCGCGGTTTGTGTGCAACGGGGTTTCGCCGTCCATGGTCCGGGCGTTCACATCCGCTCCGGCTGCGAGCAGGGCGGAAAGGGCGGCGGGATCGGCGTTCCCGTCCGAGAGCAACACATGCAGCGGCGTCATGCCGCGCTCGTCGCGGACGTTCGCATTCACCCCCGCCGCAAGGAACGCGGCCACCTTGGCCTGCACGGATCCTCCGCGCGCCGCCGCATGGAGCGGCGTGGACCCCCGCCCGTCCCGCGCCTCCGGATCGGCGCCGGCCGCCAACAGGGTGGAGATCGTGGCGGCCCCCCGAGTCCGTGCAGCCGCGTGCAATGGAGTTCCGCCCTCGTCGTCCCGGGCGTCGACCTCGGCCCCGGCCGCCAACAGGACCGTGAGGACGGTGCCGTCCCCGCCCCCGTGTGCCCATCGATGCAAGGGCGTTTCTCCCCGGTCGTCCCGCGCCTCCGGATTCGCGCCGACTTCCAGCAGCCGCAGCACCACGGCGAGAGCCTCGTTCTCGACCGCGAGGTGCAGGGGCGTGTTGCCGTAAGAGTCGGTCGCGGTCCGGTCGGCGCCGGCGGCCAGCAGACCGGAAACGACCGCGGGGCTGCGGCTCCCCGCCGCCTCGTGCAGCGGGGTCCTGCCGTTTCGGTCGCGTCCGTTCACATCGGCGCCGGCACGTGCGAGGGCCGCAATGACCGCCGAATCGCGGCTGACGCGAGCCGCCACATGGAGATAGGTCACACCGAGTGTATCCGGCGCGGCGATATCGAGCCCGGCTTCCAGGCAACTCCTCACCTGCTCGGCCGTGGCCCGCGAGAAGAAGTCCTCGGAGCCCCAGTTCGCACAACCCTCCTGAGCAGCCGCAGGAGCCGGGTAGACCAGGACGAGAAGCGGAACGAGGGCCGTGGGCCGACGGAGTTGCTTCACCTTACTACTTTCGTGGCGAGAGACGGTCGACCAGGTCGCTCATCCAGCGGCCCGCCAGCTCCTTGCATCCGAGCCCGAAGGCGAGGGCCAGCGCGAAGCCGATGGCCGCGAGGATGATCAGGAAGGCGTCGCCCACGAACTGGACCTGAACCTGCTGCAGGGCCACGACCACGGCGAAGATGATCACGACGACCTGTGCGAACTGCCCCAGCACCTGGGCCTGGGCGATACCCGCGTTGCTGGCCACGGCGCGGACCGTCGCCCCCAGAAAACCGGCAGCCAGGATCCCGAGAATCAGCACGACGATGGCCGTCACGATCGTGGGCAGGAAGCCGACGAGCCGCTGGAGCAACTCGGCGGTGGCGGTGAGTTGCAGCGCATTCAGCGCCGCCACCAGCACGACGAGCATGACGATCCAATAGGCCAGGACCGCCACCAACTGGGAGAACGTGCGCTCGATGCCACCCTTGGCCAGCATCTCCGCCAACTGGATCCGCTCGGCCAGACTGTCCGCCTTTACGGCTCGAAGCAGTCGGATGAGCGCCGTCTTGATCAGCCTGGCGACGATCCAGCCAACGACCAGGATCGCCACCACGGCCACCAGGTTGGGCAGAAACCCGACCAGTTGATCGAGAAAGGCGCGGATCGGCTCAAGCAGTATCGCGTCCCAATCCATGTCCATCGTGGTTCCCTCCATCGCGAAAAACGGTTGCTGGTCAGCGCCGCGTCGTTACCCGCGGCTCCATTTATTCACGACGACTCGGGGGGCGGCCTCCACCCGGGCCGATAGAGGACTTGGCCGATCGAGGACTTAGAATGATGAGCAGGAGTCCAAGCCACCAGCCTGACACCGCATCCGGCAACGGTCCGGAGCGACGGCAGGGGGCTTCCGGGGCGCCGTCAGCGGACGAGAACCGTACCCCCAGGCTCGACCCGGGCGCGGGAGATCCGGCTCAGCGTCTCGAAGTCGTCGGGGGATAGCGCGATGACGGGTGGGGCGCGGTCGTAGAGCTGAGCGGCGACGATGGCCGCGAGCGCGAGGAAGGTGTCGGGGCCGCGGGTCAGGAATGCCGCGGGAGCGGTGCCGCGGCGGATGGCCTCGAGGAGGACGGCGGTCGTCGTGCTGGACCCGCGGGTCGCCGGGATGGCCATGATGCGGCCGGCGCCGGTCCGGCCAGCCAGCGGGTGGCGGCGGTCGATGATCTCTCCGGTCTCGGCGTCGTAGCCGCCCCAGAAGCTGAGCGGCTCGGACGAGTAGAGGACGGCGCCTTCCGCGGCGCCCGCGACGAGCGCTCGGCCGGTCAGCGGACCGGAGCCCGGGGCAGCGGGGGCGTCGCTCACGGCCCGGCGGCCCACGCGCCGTCGTCGCGCGTGACGCGACCGGCGACGGCGGATTCCACGCAGTCGGACAGGCTCCCGAAGGCGACGGCGCGCTCGAGCAGGCCCGGCGTATACCAGGCGTACTTGGCGGAGTTCGTCATGAGCCGCCGGATGCTCTCCGGCAGCATGGGCGTCGTGAGGATGCAGGTGTCGACGGTCAGCTCCCCGCCGAACGACTCGATCGCGTCGAGGTAGCCCGCTTTCGCCGCCAGTGCACGGACGGCCCGTCCGGTCGTGATCAACAGCCGGACCCCGGGGTGGCGCCGCCGGCCGTTGACGAGCCGCGCCAGGGCGGCGAACTCCGACAGCGAGAAGTGCGGACTCCCGAGCACGACGAGGTCGAGGCCGTCCGCGTCGGACAGTCCCGAGCCGAGTTCGTCCCGCGCCGCCCGCAGATCCGCGGATCCCGGACCCAGTCGGGCCGCCGGTTCCCTCCCCTGAAACGCCGCGCCCAGGTCGGGCGCCTCCGGCGTAAGACCGACCCAGTGAAACAGACCTACCGCGCCCGAGGAGGCCATGGCGGCTCCCAGCGCTTTCAGGTCGTCCTCCCCCGGCCGGGCCCGGAGTCCGTCGAGCACCGGGATCCGCCCCGCGACGCGCAGGCCGATCCAGTGTCCCAGCACCGGATACAGGGCGGGCTCGTCCGCCAGCCGCCGCGGGACGCGGGAGAGATCGACGAGCACCTGCCCCGCCCGATTCCCGGTCAGATGGAGCCCGGCGGCCGGGGCCCGGCCCGTAACCGCGCAGCAGATGTCCAGCAGGTCCGGATAGCGCTCGGTGCGCGCGCCCAGCACCGAGTTCGCGAACACGATCGCGCTCGACTCGCCCCACGCCACCTGCTCTCCGAGCCCCGGCCGCGGCTGCGTCTGGTAGGGTGCACACGTCCAGGTGGGCTCGCAGCCCATGGTCTCGTACGCCTGCATCTGGCGCCGCGCCGGCGCTGCCCAGGATTCGGACACATCCCACTCCCGCCACCCGTGTTCGTCCACACCCGACACGTTGAGCGTCGTCGGCACCCGTACCTCCGCCCCGCCGTCCGCCAGACGCTCCGCGAACTCGAGCGTCGCCGGTCCCTGGTAGAGCGACGAATCGATATGCGCCGCCGTGATGTCGAGCAGTTCCCGCGCCCCGACCACGTCGGCCATGCGCGCGAGGATCGACATCGCCAGCCGGGCGCCCTCCCCCTCAGCCCCCCGCAGGAGCGCGAGGTCTCCCGGTTCGAGACGGACGCCCGTCATCCCGCCGTGTTCCATCCGGCTATCTTCGGCCCCATGTTCGGCCCCATGTTCCGTTCAGAACGCCCGTGAATCCGAGACCCACGGATCCGACCATGCGCATCGTCTACTTCCTTCCCGGACCGATGTCCCGCGGCCCCCTCGGGCCGGAGGAACTCGTCCGGCGCCAGGCCTTTCTCAACGAGCATGCCTTTCGCGGGACGGAAGCCGTGGTTCGCGAGACGGAGAACGGGCCGGCCTCGGTCGAGTCGTCCGCCGAGGAGTATCTCTCGGTGCCCGGCATCCTCGAGGCCGCGCCGCGCCTCGAGGCGGAAGGGTTCGACGCGATGATCATCGGGTGTTTCGGCGATCCCGGCCTCGCGCCGGCCCGTGAACTCGTCGACTTCCCCGTCATCGGCCCGGGCCAGGCCGGAGCGCTCGCCGCGGCGCAGATGGGCCAGCGCTTCGCGATCATCACGGTCGTGGACGAAGTCGTGCCCGCGATTCGCCGCCAGATGCGGGGGTACGGGCTCGAAGGACTCGTGGCGGACATCCGGGCGGTCGACGTCCCGGTGCTCGAACTGCGGCAGCGCGCGGAGCAGGTGCTCCAAACGCTCGAAACGGAGGCTCACGCGGCGCTGCGTGCCGGGGCGGACACGCTCGTATTGGGCTGCATGACGATGGGGTTCCTCGACGTGGCGCGGAAGCTCGGCGAGCGCCTCGGAGTGCCCGTCATCAACCCCGTGCTCGCCGCGCTCAAGGCGGCGGAATCGTTTGCCGCCACCGGCGTGCGGCCGTCCCCGCGCGCCTATCCCCCACCCCGCAAGGAGGTCTCGCCGCTCACGGTCGGATGATGCCGACGCCGTTCTCGATCGTCATCGTCGTTCCGAACTCGGCGGAGAGTTTCGCCAGTCCGTCGAGGATCTCCTGTCCGAGCGCATCGTCCGCCATCATCGGCCGCCCGCGCACCGGGCGCGGCAACTGCCAACCCATGGTGATCGGGTGGAGCTGGATCTCCTTCAATTCCCCGCCCTCGTACTCCACGACGGGGACGACGCTCTCCCAGAACCCTTTCCCGGCGGGGAAGGAGCCGGCGCCCATGCGCTCGATGCGCACGTCCTGGAACATGCCCGGATGGTCCTGGTACCCGAGTCCCTGCGCCTCGTAGTTGTCCTGCGGCTGCAGTTCGACGGTCTCGTTCTGCATGGCGAAGTTCGCCAGCGAGTAGAAGATCGGCTTGCCCCGGTACATCTCGACCGCACGCAGGATGTGTGGGCCGTGGCCGACGAACATGTCCGCGCCGGCGTCAACTGTCGCGCGGGCGACATCCACGAGGAAGTCGGCCGGCACCTCGCGGCGGTCGCCTCCTTCATGCGAGTGGCTCGTGACGATGACCCACTCCGCCTGGCGCTGCGCCTCCTTCACGACTTCGATGATCTCGGCCAGGTCCCCGGCGTGCGGCACCGTCTTCATGCCCGGCTTGTCGCCCACGAGGAACGTCATGCCGCCGAAGTTCAGCCTGGGTCCGGAGCCGCCGCCGCGCCCCGCCACGGCGAGCGCGTCCCGGAGGCCCGCCATCTGGTCCGCCGTCACGGTCACGTGCCGCTCGTACCGGATCGGGCTCAGGCCGGGGCGCCCGCGCATGTCCGGCCGCTGGTGGCCGGCCCGCATCGCGTCGTTGAAGGTCGAGGCGATCGAGATCAGCGCGACCCGCCCCCCGGGCGTGTCGACGTAGACCGGGGCCCGCGCTTCCGCGAGGTTCTCACCGTAGCCCGCGACCGCGAGTCCTGCCGCCTCGGTCGCTTCCACCGTGCGCCGCGCCCCGCCGGCCCCGAAGTCCATCGTGTGGTTGTTCGCCAGGCTCACCATGTCGAAGCCGAACCACGCGAGTTCGTGCGCGATTTCCGGCTCCGCCCGCATGTAGGTGCCGCCGCTGGCCGCCGCCGGGATCACGTCGTCCTCGTAGTCGTGGAAGAGGATCTCAAGGTTCACGAACGCGGTGGTCGCGTTCCGGATGATGTCCCGCAGGGCGAGGAACTCGGACTCCCGGTAGGGAGACATCTTCCGGGAGATGATCGCGTCGCCCGCGAGGGCGATGGACATGTTCCCGCGCGCGTCCTCGAATGCCTGCGCCTCGAGCGAGGCCGGCGCGGCAAGGGCCGTCCCGCCGGCGAGGGCGAGGCCGGCCGCGATCCAGGCGAACGTGAGCGGCGACAGCGGAAGTCGATTCCGGCGCATGGGGGCCTCCGATGGGCTGACCTGCGTACGCTTTTGCTTGTGCGGTTCGCATCCGGGCCGACAGATTCGACCGTATGAACTACAACATGCTTTTACCGACTGCGCGCCGCCACGCCGCGCGGGCGCTCGCGACCTTCTTCCTGGCGGCGGGCCTGGCTGCCGCGGCCGCCGCCGCCCGGCCCGTCTCGGCGCAGAGCTACGATCTCATCATCCGCGGCGGCACTCTCGTGGACGGGTCCGGGAGTCCGGCCCGGGCGGGGGACATCGCGATCGACGGCGGACGGATCGCAGCGGTGGGTGACCTGGGAGCGGCGACCGCCGACCGGGTGATCGAAGCGAACGGCCTGTACGTCTTCCCCGGCTTCATCGACACGCACTCCCACGCCATGCCGGCGCTCCTCCGCGATGAATTGCGGACGGCGCAGCCTCTCCTCGCGCAGGGGATCACGACGATCTTCGCGAACCCCGACGGCGGCGGCACGGTCGATCTCGCCGACCAGCGGGCGCGCATCCGCGACCCCGGCGTCGGCGTCAACGTGGGCGCCTTCGTGCCGCACGGAAGCGTGCGCCGCGCCGTGCTGGGGATGCAGGCCCGCGAGGCGACGCCGGAGGAACTCGACCGCATGCGGTCGATCGTCCGCGACGGGATGGACGGGGGCGCCTTCGGACTCTCCTCCGGCCTCTACTATTCGCCCGGATCGTACGCCCCGACCGGAGAGGTCGTCGAACTGGCGAAGGTCGCGGCCGAGTACGGCGGTGTGTACCAGAGCCACATCAGGGACGAGTCGGACTATTCGATCGGCCTCATGGGCGCCGTGGACGAGGTGATCGAGATCTCGCGCGGCTCCGGCATCACGGGCGTCGTCACGCACATCAAGGCGCTCGGCCCCCGGGTCTGGGGCGAATCGGCCGAAGTCGTCCGCCGCATCGAGGCGGCGCGGGCGGAGGGCCTCGCGATCTACGCGGATCAGTATCCCTACGAGGCTTCGGGGACGAGCATCGTGGGCGCGCTCGTCCCGCGCTGGGCCCTCGCGGGCGAGGGGGGCAACCTGTACGAGCGGATGGAGGACCCCGCCGAGCGGCCGCGGCTCGTGGCGGAGATGTGGGAGAACCTCGATCGCCGGGGCGGCGCCGACCGGCTCATGTTGCAGGGCGGCCCCGATGGCGGCCGCACCCTGCAGGACGTGGCGGACGATCGCGGGATGGACGCGATCGAGACGGCGCTCGCCCTCCTCGTGGAGGCGCTCGACGGAGGCGGCGGCACCGGGCTCACCTCGTTCAACATGAACGACGAGGACATCGCCCGCTTCATGTCGCAGCCGTGGATGATGACGTCCTCCGACGGATCGCTCTGGGTGCCGGGCGAGGGACACCCCCATCCCCGCGGCTTCGGCGCCTTCCCGCGCCGGATCCGCAAGTACGTGCTGGAGGAGAGCGTCACCTCGCTCGAACAGGCGATTCACGCCATGACGGCGCTCCCGGCCCGCGTGTACGGAGTCGAAGGCCGCGGCGTGCTCGAAGCCGGCGCGGTCGCCGATGTCATCGTCGTGGACCTCGAGCGGTTCCGCGACACCGCCGAGTACGACGACCCGCACGGTCTCGCCGAGGGGGTCGAGTACTCCCTCGTCAATGGTACGCTCGCGATCGACGAGGGCCGCTTCACGGACGCGCTCGCCGGCGAAGCGATCGTCAAGACGCAATGACTCAGACGCAATAACTCAGGAGCAGACATGCGATTCCCCGCCCCGATCCCCGGCACGCGAACCGTTCTCGCACCTCTGGCCGCCGTCGCTGCCATCGCCGTCCTCGCGTGGCCCCTCGCCGCACAGGACGGCGCGAGCGTGGATGGACCTCCCGCCGGCGTCCGGAACCCGGCTCCGGCCGCGGCCACCGTCGACCCGAGCCTCTTCGGCGGCCTCTCCTTCCGCTTTGTCGGCCCCTCGCGCGGCGGCCGCGTCACGGCGGTCGAGGGCCACCGCTCCCACCCCCACACCTTCTACCAGGGGGCGACCGGCGGCGGCGTGTGGAAGACGACGAACTACGGGATGACGTGGGAGAATATCTCCGACGGATATTTCCGGTCTCCCTCCATCGGCCATATCGAAGCGGCCGACTCGGACCCGAATATCATCTATGTGGGCACGGGCTCGGACGGCATCCGCTCGAATATCATCATCGGGAAGGGCATCCATAAGTCGACGGACGCGGGAGAGACGTGGGACCACGTCGGACTCGAGGACGCGGGCCAGGTCCCGTCCGTGAAGGCCCATCCCGAGAATCCCGACCTCGTCTATGCGGCCGCGATGGGAAACCCGTTCATCAACAATGAGACGCGGGGCGTCTATCGTTCCTCGAACGGCGGCCTCGACTGGGAGCGCATCCTCTTCACCTCGGACTCCGTCGGGGCGGTCGACCTCGAGTTCCACCCGGCGGATCCCGACGTGATCTACGCCGCGATGTGGCGGGCGCAGCGGTATCCGTGGTCGATCATCTCCGGGGCGAGCGACGAAGACGGGATCTGGAAGACGACGGACGGCGGCGAGACGTGGCGGCGGATCACGGCCGGGCTCCCGGAGGGCCTCATCGGCAAGGTGGACTTCTCCGTCTCGCCGGACATGCCCGATCGCGTCTATGCGCTGGTCGAGGCGCCGGAGCCGATCGAGGGCCTCTACCGCTCGGACGATGCGGGAGAGACGTGGGAGCTGATCAACGACGACCCGCGCAACCAGCTCATGCACCGGCCGTTCTACTTCGCGAACGTGATCGCGGATCCGACGGACGGGAACGTGGTCTACGTCCTCAATCTCTCCACCTGGAAGTCGGCGGACGGGGGGGAGACCTTTAACACGATCCCCAACGTGCACGGCGATGACCACGATCTGTGGATCAACCCGGACGACCCGCGGATCATGGTGCACGGGAGCGACGGGGGCGGGGTCGTGACGCTGGACGGCGGGCAGACGTGGTCGCCGGTCAACAACCAGCCCACCGCCGAACTCTACCAGGTCGACGTGGACGACCGCTTCCCCTACTGGCTCTATGCGGGGCAGCAGGACGATGCGTTCACGGTCGCCGTGCCGAGCCGGCAGCCTTCGGTCTCGGCGCCGGGCGGCCCCGACGCCTACTGGCGTTCGCCGGGCGGGTGCGAGACGGGTCCCGCCGTGCCGAAGCCGGGCGACCCGGACGTCGTGTACGCGAACTGCAAGGGGCGGTTCGGCGTCTACAACCAGCGTACCGGGCAGGAGCAGCAGTACTACGTCGGCGCGGTGAACATGTACGGCACGAACCCCGCCAACCTTCCCTACCGCTTCCAGCGCGTCGTGCCCATCGAGGTCTCGCCGCACGACCCGAACCTCGTCTACCACGGCTCGCAGTACGTGCACCGGACGATGGACGGGGGCCGCTCGTGGGAGCGGATCTCTCCCGACCTCACGGCCTTCCCGCCTGAGCGGCAGATGGTTTCGGGCGGGCCGATCACGCGCGACGCGACGGGGGAGGAGCACTATTCCACGCTCTACGTGATCGAGGCCTCGCCGCACGACCCGGACGTGATCTGGACGGGGGCGAACGACGGCCCGGTGTACGTGACGCTGGATGGCGCGGAGACGTGGGAGAACGTGACGCCGGCGGACATGCCGCCGGAAGGCCGCATCAACTCGATCGACATCTCCCGGCACGATCCGGACAAGGTGTACGTGGCCGGGTACCGCTTCCTGCTCGGCGACTTCCGACCCTACGTCTACCGGACGGACGACGCGGGGGAAACGTGGACGCTCCTCACCGATGGGACGAACGGGATCCCGGCGGACGTGCCGGTGCGGGTCGTGCGCGAGGATCCGGACCGCGCCGGCCTTCTGTATGCGGGGACTGAGTTCGGGCTCTTCATCTCCTTCGACGACGGGGCGACGTGGCAGTCGTTCCAGCTCGATCTTCCGCTGACGCCCGTGACGGACATCGAGGTGTACCGGCAGGACCTGGCGCTCTCGACGATGGGACGGGGGTTCTGGGTGCTGGACGACGTCACGCCGTTGCACGAGATCGGCGCGGACGGGTCGGTCGCGGCGGAGGGTGGGGCGCACCTCTTCGAGGGACGGCCGCAGTACCGCACGCGGCCCGGACGGAACTCGGGCTTCGAAT
>VXMQ01000190.1 GCA_009841015.1 Candidatus Palauibacter denitrificans
GTGGTGCGGGCCCGGGTGTCGAGGGCCCGCGCCCGCGCCGCCCGCCGCCATGGAACGATCAATGCGCGGATCCCGCCCGTCCGTCTCGAGGAGGCGTGCGGGATCGACCGCGGCGGCCGTTCGCTCCTGCGGAAGGCGGTGACGCATCTGGGCTTGACGGCGCGCGGCTACCACCGCGCCCTTCGCGTTGCCCGGACGATCGCGGACCTCGAGGGACGGGGCCGCGTATCCGAGGACCACGTCGCCGAAGCGATTCGTTTCCGCGGACCACAATAGAGCAGAATCCGCCGGCAGAGCAGAATCGCCCGGCGCCTCGACTACGCGCCGGCCGGGAGTTCGGGGCAGCGGCCGGCTTCCACGGGATCGGAGACGGGAACGTCCCCCCTTCCCAGCGCGAGGAAGTTCCGCAGCAGGCGGCGTCCGCCGGCGGTGAGCACGGCTTCGGGATGGAACTGCACGCCCCACACGGGCCACGACTCGTGTGCGAGGGCCATGACTTCGCCCTCCTCCGTGCGGGCCGTGACCCGGAGGCCGGCCCCCGGCTCGCCGGGATCTACGACGAGTGAGTGGTAGCGGGTGACCTCGAGCGGAGAGGGGAGGCCCGCGAAGAGCCCGTGCCCCTCGTGCCGGATCGCCGACAGGCGGCCGTGCATCGGGCGCCCGGCCCGGAGGACCCGTCCCCCCGTCGCCGCGGCGATACACTGATGTCCGAGGCAGACGCCCAGTATCGGCATCTCGGCGCCCACCGTCCGGACCACCTCGACGGAAGCGCCGGCTTCGGCGGGCGTGCAGGGGCCGGGGGAGATGACGATGTGAGAGAAGCCCGCGTCCCCCAGCGTCCCCGGATCGACGTCATCGTTGCGCCGCACCCGCACGGTCTCCCCAAGTTCCTCCAGATACCGCGCGAGGTTGAAGGCGAACGAATCGTAGTTGTCGATGAGGAGGATCATGGCAGGCGCAGGATATGTCTCCCCCGACGTCCGGTCGAGGCTCTTCGCGGCCGTCCTCCTCCCCGCCGCGATCCGCGCGGACCTCACACGCGCGACCCGGGACCTGCGGGCGCTGGAGGGCGTGCGGCCGGTGCGCGCCGGGCAACTGCACCTCACGCTGCGCTTCATAGGGGAGGTCGATCGCGGCCTCGAGGCGCCGCTCGCGCGGGAGATCGCCGCCGCCACCGCGCAGCTGCCGGGTTTCCCGATCCGGCTGTGCGCCGCTGGCGTCTTTCCCTCCCACCGGCGTGCGCGCGTCCTCTGGGTCGGTGTCGAGGAGACGCCCGCCCTCGCCGCGCTGCACCGCTCCGTGGAGGAGGCCGTGGTCCGCGGCGGCGTGGCCCCCGACCCGCGCCCCTTCCGCCCGCACGTGACGGTGGGACGAATCCGCCGCCACCCGCCGCCCGTAGGTCTGGCGGGCGCCATCGCGCGTGTCCGCTTCGGGGCCACGGTGGACGTTCGGCGCGTGTCACTGATGCGGAGCGAACTTCTCCCCCGCGGCGCGCGGCACACGGAGGTCGCCGCCTGCCGGCTGGCGGGCGGTCACGATGACGCCCGCCGGGCACGGCACTAGCTTTATCTCTTTCCCCGATTCCGGTCGGAGGCGGTCGACATGGGTATCTTACGGAAGCTCTTCAAGGGTCTGGGCTTTCTCATCTTCGTTCTGATTCTGCTGATCGTCGGCTGGATCTTCCGCGGAGACATCGAAGCGTGGCTCGCGAACGTGGGTGCGGACGAAATCGTCGTCGCGGAGTCCACGCCCGCATTCGGTCCCGAGGCGGCGGCCCGGGTGGACGCGGCACTGCAGGAGTTGGCGGCCGGCGGCGGGTCAGCCGAGACGCGGTTCACCGAGACGGAACTCCAGAGCTACGTCCGGTATCGGCTGACCTCCCGGCTGCCGGCCGGCGTCGGCGAGCCCGCCGTCGAACTGCGCGACTCGACCGTCGCCTTCACCGTCATGCTTGACTTCACGCAGCTCCCGATCGACGCGGACATGGCGGCGAGCCTGGCGAGGACGCTCGGCGACTCCGCCCGGGTCGCCGGCGAGGTGCTCCCGCAGGTCGGGGAGAGCGGCGAGGGACGCCTCCACGTGGTGAGTCTTCAGGCGGGGATCCTCCCCGTGCCCCCGATGATGCTGGGCATGGCCGCGCAGCAAGTGGGGTTGCGGGCGGACGGACGAACCGTGCTCTTCGACATCCCCGAGACCGTCGTCGACGTCCGGGTGGAAGACGAGGAGATCCTCCTCCTCATGAATCGCTAATCCAGAAGCGGAGTTCCTCCGGCCATGGCTGAGAAGTTCCTCAACTACATCGCGGGCGAGTGGGCCCCGCCCGCCAGCGGCGAATACATCGAGAACCGGAACCCGGCGCGCACCTCGGACCTCATCGGCCTCTTCCCGGACACCGGCGCGGCAG
Source organism: Candidatus Palauibacter denitrificans (assembly GCA_009841015.1). GTDB lineage: Bacteria > Gemmatimonadota > Gemmatimonadetes > Palauibacterales > Palauibacteraceae > Palauibacter > Palauibacter denitrificans. The sequence continues at coordinate 2,405 of VXMQ01000190.1, forward strand.
AACTGGACGCGGCCGTCGCCTCCGCGCAGCGCGGCTTCGAGCGCTGGTCCAGGACGCCGGCCCCCGAGCGCGGCCTGGTGCTGAAGACGGCGGGCGACCTCCTCACGCGGCACAAGGAGGATCTCGCGCGCACGGCCACGCGCGAGATGGGAAAGGTGCTCGACGAAACGCGCGGCGACGTTCAGGAGGCCATCGACACGGCCTACTACGCGGCGGTCGAGGGCCGGCGCCTGTTCGGACGCACGGCGCCCTCCGAGCTGCGAAGCAAGTGGGCGATGTCGTTCCGGCGCCCGATCGGCGTGTTCGGGATCATCACCCCCTTCAACTTCCCGGTCGCGGTCCCGAGCTGGAAGATCTTCCCCGCGCTGCTGTGCGGGAACAGCATCATCTACAAGCCCTCCGAAGACGTGCCCCATAGCGCGCATCGGTTCGTGGAAATCCTGCTCGAGGCCGGCCTGCCGCCCGAGTGCGTGCAGTTGCTGCACGGCCGCGGCGAGACGATCGGGCGCGCCATCGTCGAACACCCCGGCGTCCCCGGCCTCTCCTTCACCGGATCCACGGAGACGGGCAGCCGGATCGGCGAGGTCGCCGGGCGCATGCACAAGCGGCTCTCCCTCGAGATGGGTGGCAAGAACGCACAGATCGTCATGGCGGACGCGGATCTCGACCTTGCCGTCGAGGGCGTGCTGTGGGGCGCCTTCGGCACGACGGGACAGCGCTGCACCGCGACGAGCCGACTCCTCGTGCAGGGCGGGGTCCACGACGAGTTCGTGGAAAGACTCTGCTACGAGGCGCGCTCCCTCCGACTCGGCGACGGGCAGGAGGCCGGCGTTGACGTGGGTCCGCTCATCCACGAGGCCGCCCGCGAGAAGTGCGAGCGTTACATCGCGATCGCCCGCGAGGAGGGGGCGACGGTCGCGACGGGGGGCGGACGGCCGGCGGAGAGCGGCCTCGCCGACGGCTGGTTCTTCGAGCCGACGGTCCTCACGGGCGTCGACCGGGCACACCGGGCCGCCCGCGAGGAGATTTTCGGGCCGGTGCTCTCCGTGATCCGCTTCGACACGATCGAGGAAGCCTTCGATATCAACAACGAAGTTCAATACGGGCTCTCCTCGTCGATCTACACGCGGGATGTGACCGCGTCCTTCCGCGCCGTGGAGGAACTCGACAACGGGATCACCTACGTGAACGCGCCCACCATCGGGGCCGAGGCGCACCTCCCCTTCGGCGGCGTGAAAAACACGGGCAACGGACACCGTGAAGGAGGGTGGGAAGTCTACGAATTCTACACGGAAACGAAGGTGGCGTACGTCGATTACAGCGGCACGCTGCAGCGCGCGCAGATCGACGTCGACTGGTGAGGCCGGATGGTGAGACCCCGTTGAAGTCCGCCCGTACATCTTGGTGTGGTGTCGGAAGCCGGATCACCGGCCTTTGGAACAGGGAAGGGTGGGATGAAGAAACGACCGACTGAGAGAACCGTCCGCAGGTTTCGCGCTCCCACGGTTCGGGCGCGCCGGGGTCGCGATGCGTCCGTCGGCCGGTGGATGTGGGAATGGACGAAATCCATTTTCGTCGCCCTCGTCCTGTTTCTCTTCATCCGGACCTTCGTCGTGGAGGCCTTCCAGATCCCGACCGCCTCGATGGAGAACACGCTCCTCATCGGCGATTTTCTCCTCGTCAACAAGATGGTGTACGGAGCCGAGATTCCCGGTACCGAACTGGAGTTTCCCGCGTTCGGCGAGCCTTCGCGCGGCGACGTCATCGTGTTCGAGCCGCCCGAGTCCGCCGATCAGCCCCCGCGCACGAACTACGTGAAGCGGATCGTCGGGATGCCGGGAGACACGCTGCGCATGCGGCGGGCGAGGCTCTTCGTGAACGGGGTTCCGTTCGAGGAGCCGTACGTGAAGGCCGCGTCGAACTTCCCCGACGCCCCGAGCCCGAAGTTCGCATGGCAGCGCCGGTTTCTTACCGATGGCGCACGCCGCTCCGGCGCCGTGACGACGCGAAACAACTGGGGCCCGCTCGTGGTGCCGGAGGACAGCTACTTCGTCATGGGCGACAACCGGTCGAACTCCGAGGATTCCCGCTACTGGGGCTTCGTGCCCAGGGATGCGATCCGGGGACGACCCTTCCTGGTGTACTACTCGTACGCTCGCGAGCCGAGGGGCCCCTGGTCCTGGCTCACCGAGATCCGCTGGGGCCGGATTCTGCGCGGCGTCGACTGAGGTCGACCCGGAATGGTCCGCATCTTCGAACGCTACCTCGCGGACATCCGCCGCGAGAGCCTGCTCGACGCGGAAGCCGAAGTGGAACTGGCGCGGCGGAGTCGGGCCGGAGACCAGGCGGCGCGCGTGCGGCTCGTCAGCGCGAATCTCCGCTTCGTCGTGTCCGTCGCGCGCGGCTACCGCGGCCGTGGCGTTCCGCTGGCGGACCTCGTGAACGAGGGGAACCTGGGGCTCGTGCGCGCCGCGGACCGCTTCGATCCGGAGCGCGGCGTCCGCTTCATCAGCTACGCGCATTACTGGGTACGGCGGGCGATGACGCAGGCCATCGCCGACCACGGCGATCATCGGCGTCTCGACGAACCTGGCGCGTACCCCTTCTCCCTCGACGAGATGGCCCCGGGGCGCGCCTGTACCTTCGAGGAACTCCTGCCCGATGAGCAGGCACCCGAGCCTGGCGCCGGGCTGATTCGCGAGCGGCTCCACGATGCGCTCGAGGCGAGTCTGGCCGACCTGCCGTCACTCGAATCGGAGGTCGTGCGACGCTACTTCGGTCTCGGTTACGAGAGACCGCAGACGCCGGCCGAGATCTCGGCGGCTCTCGACGTGTCCCGCGAGCGGACGCGCCAACTCAGGGAGCGCGGCCTTTCGCGGCTGCGCGCGGGTGCCGAACGATCCGGACTCGTTCGCTTCGTCAATGACGGCGCGCCCCGGGCCGGAATCGCCTCGCGCGGCGGCCCGCCGTCCTCCCGTCCCGTGCGCGAAGCCGCCCCGTCCGTCGCGATTGACTTCATGCGAGGCGCTGAATAGCTTCACGGGCTATCATTTTCACGCGCTCGGCATCCTCTCCGCCGGGCGGTTTTTTTGAGGTGGGCTGAACGAATGAAGACGTACTCGGTGAAGGCCGGCGAGATTGAACGGGACTGGTACGTGGTCGACGCCGCGGATCAGGTTCTCGGCCGTCTTGCGACGAGGATCGCGACCGTCCTTCGCGGAAAGCACAAGCCGATCTACAGCACGCACCTCGACACCGGCGACTACGTCGTGGTGGTGAACGCGGAGCGCGTGCGGCTGACCGGGAACAAGGCGGATCAGAAGGAATACTTCCGACATTCCGGCTACATGGGCGGAGAGCGCTTCATCCCCTTCCGGCGCATGCTCGACCGGCACCCCGACCGGGTGATCAAGCTGGCCGTGAAGGGCATGTTGCCGAAGAACACGCTCGGCCGGCAGATGCTCGGAAAGTTGAGAGTGTACGCGGGGCCGGAGCATCCGCACGCGCCTCAGCGCCCCCGCCCCTTCGACACGATCGCGCAGTAGCGACGGCGCGCACAGGGACTGCCAGGGAGACGAGAGTTGGCGGAAACGGAACAGGTCCAGTCGGTCGGACGTCGGAAGAAGTCGGTGTCCCGCATCACGATGAAGCGTGGGGTGGGCGTCGTGAACGTGAATGGCCGGGCGTTCGAAGAGTATTTCACGATTCCGCGGCACCGTTCGCTCGTCGCGGCGCCCCTCGATGTCACCGGGACGCGAGCGTCGTACGACATCGCCGTCCGGGTGCGCGGCGGGGGGATCACCGGGCAGGCGGAGGCCACGCGCCTGGGTATCGCGCGCGCCCTTCTCGCCATGGATGAAGACCGCCGGGGGACCTTGCGGTCTCACGGCATGCTGACCCGCGATCCCCGCATCGTCGAGCGGAAGAAGCCGGGTCGTCCCAAGGCGCGCAAGCGCTTCCAGTTCTCCAAACGATAGCGGAAGGCGGAAAGCCGAACGCATGGGCGTCGAGCTGCAGGACCTCTTGAAGGCGGGCGTACACTTCGGGCACCAGACGCATCGCTGGAACCCGAAGATGCGGAAATACATCTTCGCCGAGTGCGGTGGGATCTACCTCATCGATCTCAAGAAGACGCAGCGGGAGCTTGAGCGGGCACACGAACTCGTGCGCCAGACGATCGTCGAGGGCAAGTCCGTGCTCTTCGTGTGCACCAAATCCCAACTCGCCCGGGTCGTGCGGGGAGAGGCCGAGCGGTGCGGGTCCTTCTACGTCACGGAGCGCTGGCTCGGCGGGATGCTCACCAACTTCCAGACGATCAAGAAGAACATCGCGCGCCTGAAGGAACTCGAGCGGGGCGTCGAGGAAGGGGCGTTCGAGTTCTATACGAAGAAGGAGCGGCTGCTGCTCGAGCGGGAGCGCGAGAAGCTCGATCGCTATCTGTCCGGCATCAAGGAGATGACGCGGCTGCCGGGGCTCGTGTTCGTGGTGGATTCCACCCGCGAGGATATTGCGGTGCGCGAGGCGAACCGCCTCGGCATCCCGGTCGTCGCGATCGCGGACACGAATGCGGATCCCGACCTCCTCACCATCGCCATCGCGGGCAACGATGACGCGATTCGCTCCGTTTCCCTGATCACGCGCTCGATCGCGGATGTCGTCGAGGCGTCACGGCGCGAGATTCCGGAGGCGGGCCGGGAGGAGGCCGAGTCGCAGGCGTACACGTATTCGAGCGACGCCGGCGGGGTCGCCGACGCCGCCGGTGGTTCGCGCCGCCGGAGGCCGAGACGAAAGCCGCGTCCCGAGGTCATCGCGCAGCGACTGCACCATCCGGCCGTGATAGAGAGCGCCGATGGAGGCGCCGAGCCGGCGGAGAGCGACGCGGCGGAGAGCGATGCGAAGGCCGAAGCGGCCGACAACCCGGAGCCCGCGGCGGACGCCGGATCGGAGGATGCCGAAGCGGCAGTCGTCGGAGAGGTGGACTCGGAAGAGAAGTGACCGCAAGGGGCCACTTCGGTGGCCCTTTTTTTTGGGAAGGAGACATGGAGACCATGACGCAGATCACGGCCGGGGCGGTGAAGGCTCTCCGCGACCGGACAGGCGCCGGGATGATGGACTGCAAGCGCGCGCTCATCGAATCGGAAGGGGACACGGAGCGGGCCATCGACCTGCTCAGGAAGGCGGGCGCGGCGAAGGCGGCGAAGCGAGAGGCCCGCGCGGTGTCGGAGGGTACGGTCCGCATCGCGATGCGTGACAGGTCCGCCTCGATGGTCGAGGTGCTGAGCGAAACGGACTTCGTCGCGCGCAGCGAGGCCTTCGAGGACTTTTCGCGACAGCTGGCGGACCGGCTGTTCGATCTCCCGGTGCCGGACGGGGAGATCGTACAGGGCGATGCGCTGCTTCAGCTCAAGGGGGGAGGCGCAATCGAGAGCCACCTCAACGAACTGCGGGTCCAGGTCGGGGAGAACGTCCAGGTGGGACGTGCCGTGCGCTACGACCTCGGCGCGCATGGAGCCTTCGCGTCCTACGTCCACTTCGGGAGTCGCATCGGCGTGCTGTTGGAGGTCTCCGACCCGGGCGATGCGGCGCTGGAGGCGGCCCGTGGCATCGCAATGCACGCCGCGGCCACGAACCCCCGGGGCGTGTCGCCGGACGACATTCCTGAGGCGGAGGTCGAACGCGAGCGCAAGCTGCTGACCGAGCAGGCGCTGGAGCAGGGCAAGCCGGCCTCGATCACCGAAAAGATCGTTGAGGGCCGCATGCGCAAGTTCTACGAGGAGAACGCGCTTCTGTGGCAGGCCTACGTGCGGGATCCGGACCTGAAGGTGAAGGACGTCCTGCGCAAGGCGGGAGACGATCTGGCGGTACGGCGGTTCACCCGCTTCGAGGTGGGCGGCTGAGTTCCGCGGACCGGACTCCCGGGGGCGCGGGCGACCTGAAGTATCGCCGAGCTCTCGTGAAGCTCTCCGGCGAATCGCTCGCCGGGAACCGGGGCTTCGGGATCGACCCGCCCGTCATCGAGGAACTCACGCACGAAATCCGTCGCGTCCACGAGAGCGGCGTGAGCCTGGGACTCGTCGTGGGCGGCGGGAACATCATGCGCGGCACGGTCGCGAGCGCCGGCGGCATGGACCGTGTGACCGCGGATTACATGGGCATGCTCGCAACCGTGATCAACGCGATGGCGCTTCAGGACATGCTCGAACAGTCCGGCGTCGAGACGCGGGTGATGTCCGCGATCCGGATGGAGGAACTTGCGGAGCCCTACATCCGGCGTCGCGCGTTGCGCCATCTCGAGAAGAAGAGGGTCGTGATTTTCGCGGGAGGTACGGGAAATCCGTATTTTTCAACCGATACGGCCGCCGTACTCCGGGCGATCGAGATGGAAGCCGACGTGATCATGAAGGCGACACGGGTCGACGGCGTGTACACCGCGGATCCGGAGACCGACCCGGAGGCCCTTCTCATCGACGAGATCGGCTATCTCGAGGTGATGACCCGTGAACTCGGCGTCATGGACGCAGCGGCGATCTCGCTGTGCAAGGACAACTCGCTGCCCATCGTCGTCTTGAACATCAAGCGGCCGGGTGCAATCCTGGCAGCGTTGCGGGGCGAGAGGATCGGGACGCTCGTCGGGTAGCGGCGGTCGCCCGACGGATTCGCCACCCGGGTCCCGACGGATTCGCGAAGATCGGAGGGGACGGTGCCGGAGGAGACGCTGGAGAATGCGGTCCTGGCGATGGAGAGCGCGATCGAGGCGATCGCGCGGGAATTCGCCACGGTTCGTACGAGCAAGGCGACGACGGCGATTCTCGACGGCGTCAGGGTCGAGGCCTACGGCTCGATCGTGCAGTTGCGGCAGGTGGCGAACGTCAGCGCCCCCGAGCCGACGATGCTCCTGGTGCAGCCGTACGATCCGAACATCGCCGGTGACGTGGCGCGCGCGATCCAGAGTGGCGACCTGGGCCTCAATCCTTCGGTGGACGGCGCGGTCGTCCGGGTGCCCATCCCGCCGCTGACCGAGGAGCGCCGGCGTGAACTCGTCAAGGTCCTCCACCGGATGGCGGAGGAGGGGCGGGTGTCGATCCGGCACGCGAGGCACGACGCGCGGGACCGGCTTCTGAAGATGCAGCGGGACGGGGAGGTCGGCGAGGACATCTGCCGGCGCACAATGGCCGAGGTCCAGACGAATACGGACGAATACGTGAAGAAGATCGACGCAATGCTGACGCGCAGGGAAGCGGAGGTGATGGAGGTTTGAGCGGACCGAAGGATGTCGCCGACGCCCTGCGGGCATACGTAGCCGGGCGGGATCGCGTCTGGGAGCACGGGCGCAAGCTCGGCCGATCCCCAACCGCCTCCGTGGACGCCTCCCGCGAGGCCCCTCTGGAGATCGCGTTCGGAGAGTTGCCGGCGCGGCCGAAATTCGGCGTCTCCGTGGCCGGGGAACTGGACTTTCGCCGCGGCCCGGCGGCGTGGCGCGACCGCCCCCGCACGGAGAGTCCCGACGCCCCGCGCTGAAGCCCCGCCAGCCGCGGGCGCCGACGTGGAGGCGCGCCTGCGCGGTGCGCTCCAGTCGGCTCCGGAGTTGCTGCCGCGAGGCTCGCGCGTGCTTGTGGCCTTCTCCGGCGGATCGGACTCGCTCGCGCTTCTCCATCTCCTTCGCGCGCTGCGCGAGTCCTGGCCGCTGACGCTGCGCGCGGCCCATTTCGACCACGGACTCCAGCCGGAAAGCGCCGCATGGGCAGTGAGAGCCGCGGAACTCTGCCGCCGGGCCGAAGTGCCGTGCGAGGTGGGCCGCGCGATCGGACTCACGGGCGGCCCGGCGGAGTGGCGGGCGGCCCGCTACGCGTTCCTTTCCGAGGCACGGCGCCGGGCCCGGGCCGATCGCGTGGCCCTCGCGCACCAGCGCGACGACCACGTGGAGACCGTGTTGCTGAACCTCCTGCGCGGTCCCGGCTTTCGCGGACTGGCCGGCATCCCCGCCCGCCGCGGCGCCTTCGTGCGTCCGCTGCTCGGCTTCGCGCGAAAGGAGCTGAGCGGCTACCTGCGGGCCACCGGACGGGAGTGGGTGAAGGACCCGGCCAACCGGAATCCTCGTTACCGGCGCTCCCGGATGCGGTACGGGCTGCTCCCGGCGCTGGCCGACCGGGAGCCGGCCATCCGCCGACGGTTGGCGGAACTCGGACGGAATGCCCTGGTGGCCGAGGGCGGGCTGGAAGCGGGCGTCCGGTGCCTCCTCTCCACCGCGGGATACCGGAAAAGCGCAGGCGGAGCGCAAATTGCCCGGTCCGTATTGCTGGGATATGATCGGGCGGCTCGCGGGCGCGCGTTGCGGCGGATCGCCCGGGACATGGGCTTCCTGGTGTCCCGGCGCGGAACCCGCGTGGGCGCATCCTTCATCGACACGGGGGAGAGCGGGCACGGAGTGGACATCGCGGCGGGTCTGCGGGTCGAACGGGAGTTCGACCGGATTCATGTACGGTGTGTGCGCGAGGTGCCGCCCGACCGCGAGTTGGAGATCGACCGGACGCGTGCGCGGCGGGCGGGGTTGCAGCCGGTCCGACTTGGCGGCAGGGACTGCGAGGTGCGCTGGGGCGCCCTGGAGGGCACGGAACGCTGGGCCACCGCGCTCCCCCTCGACAGTGTACGGTTTCCGATCCGGGTGCGGGCGCCGCAGGCCGGAGACCGGATCCGCACGCGGGCCGGATCGCGAAAGGTCGCGAAGCTCCTGATGGAGCGCCGCGTGCCGACCTCGGATCGTTCAGGCGTGCCGGTCGTCGTGGATGCCGACCGGAGAGTGCTGTGGGTGGCCGGACACTCCAGGGCGACGGTGGAGCCGGCCGACCCCGGAGGAGCGTGGTTCGCCATTGGATTCACAGAGCGCCGACACCGGCACGATGACAGCCGCGGAACGTGAGTTCACGGAGTACACAGGGGGCGAGTCCCTCGGACGCATCGTCTACTCCGCGTCGGAGATCGCGGCCCGCGTCGCCGGTATGGGAGCGGAGATCGCCGCCGCCTACCCCCGGGACGCCGACATCCTGCTGCTCGGACTGCTCAAGGGATCGTTCGTGTTCCTCGGCGACCTGGTCCGACAGATACGGCGTCCGCTGCAGGTCGACTTTCTCGTCGCGTCCAGCTACGGCAAGGGCACGAAGAGTTCGGGTCACGTGGAACTGCTCTACGACCCGCGGGCCCCGATGGCCGGTCGGCACATCATCATCGTCGAGGACATCGTCGACAGCGGCACCACGTTGAACCAGTTGTGCGGAGGAATCGCCGATCGAGGTCCCGCTTCTCTGGAGATCTGCGCGCTCCTCCACAAGCGCATCGCGCCGGACCTCGAGTGGGAGCCGCGGTGGGTTGGCTTCGATGCACCAAATGAGTTCCTTGTGGGGTATGGATTGGATCATGGGGAGGATTTTCGTCACCTTCCGTTTATCGCGTGTCCCCGTACGTGAGCCGCAGGCGGGACGGCCGCAGGCGAGACATCGGAGCTTGAACAGGTCGGAATAGATCAAAATGAGACAAGAACAGCCGCAGAGGCCGGACGGCAGCGATCCCTCGGGGCGCATGCACCGATGGCTCAGGACGGCGTCGTTCTGGGCCCTGTTGATTCTGATCCCCGTCGCCCTCCTCCAGTTCATGGGAGGCGCCAGGGAGGGCCGGGAGACGCTGAGCTATACGCAGTTCCGCGAGCAGATCGAGCAGCGGAACATCGAATCGATCCAGGTGCGCCTCGGCACCGGCGAGGTGGAAGGCAGTCTCCGGAGCGCGATCGCCGTCGACGAGGCGGAAATCGCGAACTTCCATCTTCTGCTGCCGACCCGGGAGATCGGCGATGCCCTCATGAGCGAACTGCTCGAGGCCGATATCACGATCGAGACGCTCCCCGCGCGCAGCAACTGGCTGAACGTATTCATCTCGATCCTTCCCTGGATCTTCATCATTGGGCTCTGGCTCTTCGTCATCCGGCAAATGCAGGCCGGAGGGTCGCGGGCATTCAGTTTCGGGAAGTCGAAGGCCCGACTCCTGAGCGGAGACACGCCGAAGATCACCTTCGCCGATGTCGCGGGATGCGATGAAGCGAAGGACGAACTGCAGGAGATCATCGAGTTCCTCAAGGACCCGCGGAAGTTCTCGCGCCTGGGCGGACGTCTGCCGAAGGGCGCGCTGCTCGTCGGGCCGCCGGGGACCGGAAAGACGCTCCTCGCGAGAGCCGTCGCCGGGGAGGCCGGCCGACCGTTCTTCTCGATGTCCGGTTCCGACTTCGTGGAGATGTTCGTCGGCGTGGGCGCCTCGCGCGTGCGCGACCTCTTCGAACAGGGGAAGGCCCAGGCGCCCTGCATCATCTTCATCGACGAGATCGATGCGGTCGGACGCCACCGAGGGGCCGGTCTAGGGGGCGGGCACGACGAACGTGAACAGACCCTGAACCAGTTGCTCGTGGAGATGGACGGGTTCGAATCGAACGAAGGCGTGATCCTCCTCGCGGCGACGAACCGGCCGGACGTGCTCGATCCGGCGCTCCTGCGCCCGGGTCGCTTCGATCGCCAGATCGTGGTCGACAATCCCGACATCAAGGGGCGCGAGGGGATCTTCCAGGTGCACACGCAGGACATCCCGCTTGCCGACGATGTCGACCTCGCGGTGTTGGCGAAGGGGACCCCCGGGCTCTCGGGCGCGGACATCGAGAACGTCGTGAACGAGGCCGCCCTCATCGCGGCGCGGGACGACAAGGATCGCGTCTACATGGAGGAGTTCGAGCGGGCCAAGGACAAGGTCATGCTCGGTACCGAGCGCCGGAGCATGGTGATCTCCGAGGAAGAGCGCCGCGTCACGGCCTACCACGAGGCGGGGCATGCCGTGGTCGCGCTCCGCGTCCCGGGTCTGGACCCGCTCCACAAGGTCACGATCGTCCCGCGCGGACGTGCCCTCGGGATCACGGCCTCGCTCCCCGAGGAGGACCGCCACAACTACACGAAGGAATGGCTCGAGGGCCAACTCAAGATGCTCTTCGGCGGGCGCGTGGCCGAAGAGATGATGTTCGGCGACAGCAAGATCACGACCGGCGCCGGCAACGATATCGAGCGCGCGACGGATCTCTCGCGCCGCATGGTCACGCAGTTCGGGATGTCGCCGGCCGTGGGCGCGATGTCAGTGGGGGATCGGGAACAGGAGGTCTTTCTGGGCCGGGATCTTTCGCAACGCCGCGAGGTCAGCGAGAAGACGGCCGAACTCGTGGACGGCGAGATCAAGCGCATACTGGATGAGTCGTACGCCGCCACGCGTGTCGTCCTCGAAGAGAATCAACCGCTGCTGGAGGCGATCGCGGAGGCGCTGCTGGAGCGTGAGACGCTCGATTCGGAGGACATCAAGCTGCTTGAGGAGGGCAGGGAGTTGCCGGCCCCGATACCGGAGCCAGCCCAGCCGGCGCCGCAGCCGGCGGCCATCGAACCGGCCCCGCAGCGCGAGCGTCCCCTGGAGGGTGCGGGGGGCGAGCCCGCCCCGGCTCCCGCCTAGCAGCCCATGGCACCCCCCCGGCGTGCGCGGATGGGGCTCTCGACGGTGGGGGCGGCGCGCGTCTGGCGCGTAGGCGATCGCGAGATCTCTCTGGAAACGCCCGTGATCGCGGGGATCCTGAACGTCACGCCCGATTCGTTCTCCGATGGGGGGCGGTTCGAGCAGCCCGTGAAGGCGATCGCGCGAGGCCGGAAAATCGCGGAAGAGGGGGCGGTGATCCTCGATATCGGAGCCGAGTCCACGCGCCCCGGCGCCGACCCGGTGCCGGCGGACGAGGAATGGGCCCGACTCGAACCCGTGCTTCTTGGACTGCGCGACCTCCCGATCCCCATCTCTGTGGACACGCACAAACTCGAGGTGGCGGAGCGGGCGGTCGACGCGGGTGCGGCGGCGATCAACGACGTGACAGCTCTGCGCGCCGAGCCGGCACTGGCGGGACTCGCGGCCCGGACGGGCGTCGGGCTCGTCCTCATGCACATGCGCGGCACGCCCCGGACGATGCAGCTCGATACCGCCTACCGCGACGTCACGGCGGAGGTCCGCGGCACCCTCGACGACGCGCGGCGGGCCGCGCTCGACGCCGGCTGCGAACCGGGGCAGATCGCGCTGGATCCGGGGCTTGGCTTCGGCAAGTCGCTGGTCGGAAACCTCGAACTGCTGGCCCGGCTCGACGAGATCGCGTCGCTCGGAGCGCCCGTGTGGGTCGGTCCGTCGCGCAAGTCCTTTCTCGGGACGCTGCTCGATCTCGGGCCGGCCGAGCGCGTCACGGCCTCCGTGGCGGCGTGTCTGGCCGCGGCGCGGCGCGGCGCCGATGTGCTCCGGGTGCACGACGTCCGCGACACGCGTCAGGCGCTTGAAGTCACGCGGGCGATCGACGCCCGCCGAGCCGGCGACGTCCGCGGCGAACGGCCGCTCATCCGCCCGCGCGCGGCCGGAGACCGCGGCTGATGGGCGCCCTCTGGAACTACGTGGGCCTCCTTCAGATCGATCTACTGGACGTCTTCGAGATCACCGTCGTCGCGGTCCTCATCTACCGCGTGCTCATCCTCTGGTCGGGCACCCGGGCGTTCCAGATGCTGTTCGGCCTCGTCCTCCTCGTCGCGGTTTACGCGGCGGCGGGATGGCTCAGCCTCGACCTCATCCGGTCGATCCTCTCGCAGGCCTTCACCTATGGCGCTTTCGCCCTCATCGTCGTCTTTCACCTCGAGCTGCGGAACGCGCTCGCCAGGATCGGCCGCAGCCGCGTACTGAGCGCTCTGACCCGGCTGCAGGAGCGTAGCGAGGCGGTCGCGGACGAAATCGCGAAGGCGGCGGCCGAACTTTCCCGCGCCCGGACGGGGGCGATCATCGCGATCGAACGCGAACTGTCTCTCGAGGAGTACATCGAGAAAACGGGGACGCGCCTCCGGGCGGACGTCTCGTCCAGCCTGCTCGTGTCGCTGTTCACCCCCAGGTCGCCGCTCCACGATGGGGCGGTCATCGTGCGCGACGGGCAGATCGTGGCCGCCGGCGTCCATCTCCCGCTCACACAGTATCCCCTCAGCGACCGCACGCTGGGGACCCGGCACCGGGCGACGCTCGGCCTCTCCGAGGAGACCGACGCGTACGTCGTGGTCGTGTCCGAGGAGACGAGTCAGATTTCTCTCGCCCGCCGCGGAGTCCTGCGCCGGAACCTGTCGTCGCAGCAGCTCCTCGACCACCTGGCCGCCGACATCCCGGCGCCCGAACTGAGCCGCCCCGGCGCCGATCTCGACGCGGAGTCCGCGGATCGGCCGGACGGGCCCAAGCGGTTTGACGAGGCTCCGTCCGTCCCCTAAACTTTGCGAGATACGTTCAAGCCGGGACCGGGCGACAAATCCCTCACGGGCAGGCGATATGGGCAATCAGTACGAGTTGCTGACGCTGTTCACCGATGGCGGGTTCATGATGTACCCCCTCGTCCTCTGCTCGCTGATCGCGATCGGCGTGATGCTGGCCAAGGCGTGGACCCTCTGGATTGCCCACCGCGACTCCAGGAAACTGCTCAACGAGATCGAGGACCTCGGAGTGAGCGGCCGCCTCGGTGAAGCGATCACTGCGGCGGAAGAGACGCGCGGACCCGTGGCCGCGATCCTCCTCGCCGGCCTGCGCCGGCTCCGCGACCGCGGCAGCGAGTCCCAGTCCGACGGGAAGGACATCCAGAAGGCGATCGCCACGACGGGCGTCATCGAACTCGATTTCCTCGAACGCGGCCTAACGGTCCTGGGCACGATCGCCAACGTCGCCCCCATGCTGGGCTTCCTCGGAACCGTGATCGGGATGATCCTCGCCTTCCAGGCCATCGAGATCGCCGGACAGGTGGAGCCGGGACTCGTCGCCGGCGGCATCAAGGTGGCGCTCATCACGACCGCCACCGGACTCTCGATCGCGATCCCCGTCAACATCGGCTACAACTTTTTCGTCACCCGCATCGATCGTCTCATCCTCGACATGGAGGAAGGGGCGCAGGAGGTGCTCGGGCTTATCTGGGACCTCGAGGACCGGCGCGCGTAGGCGGCGGGCCCGGGTCGTACCCCGGACGGCAAACGGAGAAAGAAGTCCACAATGGCGATCATGAAGCGCAAGCAGAAGGTGTCGGACGAGATCCCGACCTCTTCGATGGCGGACATCGCGTTCCTCCTCCTGGTCTTCTTCCTCACGACGACGGTATTCAACGAGGAACGGGGACTGCCGATCGTGCTCCCGGAACAGTCCGAGGAGCAGGATGTGTCGGGCAGGAACCTGATCTTCTTCATCGTGCAGCCGGACGGCCGCGTCATCGTGCGCCGGGGTGAGAGCGAGCAGGAACAGGTCGTGGCGCACACGCAGGTGGCGAACATCCTGCGCACCGAACTGGCGGGCAACGAGAATCTGATCGCCGCCATTCAGACCCACCCCAACGCGCCCTACCGTCACATGGTGAACGTACTCGATGAGGTGAAGCTGGCGGGCGCCGAGCGAATCTCGCTACAGGAGATGGAGAACTAGATGGCCATCAAGGACAGCGGCTTCAAGAAAAAGTCCGGGTCGGACGGGTCGATCCCCACCTCATCCATGGCCGACATCGCGTTCCTCCTTCTGATCTTCTTCATGGTGACGACCGTCTTCCGGAAGGACCGGAACCGACAGATCGAGTGGACGACCGCCGAAGCCACCGAGAAGATCGACGAGAAGCGGCAGAACATCCTCCATCTCTGGGTCCAGCGCGACGGTTCGGTGTGGATCAACGACGTGCTGACGGCGTTTGAGGACATCTCGGAAACCGTCCGGCCCATCTACGCGGAAAACCGTGAACTCGTGGTCGCCATTCGCGGCGACTCCGAGGTGCCCTATCAGCAGATCAATACGATTACGGAGGAACTGCAGGCGTCCGGCGCGGTTCGCGTCACCTTCGCCACGCGGCTTGAGCAGCGCGCAATGCGGGCTCGGCGCTAGCAGACACACGACGGGTTTCTGAAGACCGGGAGGGAAACGATGGAAGAGACCGGCATTCGGCTCACTGCGAACGATCAGTTCAAGCGAGCGAGCACCAACTGGACGCAGATCGGCCTCATGGTTGCCGTCACGCTCCACTTCGGGCTGTTCGTCCTGGTACGCCCGTTTGAGGCCGCGGATCTCGGCGTGGTGGCCGATGAAATCGAAGCGGTGGCGCTGCCGCCTGAAGTGAAGATCCCGCCGCCGCCGGAGCAGATCGCCCGTCCGGCCACGCCGCGGGTCGCTTCGGTCGACATCTCCGAAGACATCACGATCGCGGAAACGACGTTCGAGTCGTTCACGACGGATAACGCCCTGCCTCCACCTCCCGAGACCGGGAGCCCGGCGGACCGGCCGTCCTTCATCGTGTACGATACGCCTCCCGTACTGCTGAACCAGGGTGAGATTCGACAGATTCTGGAGCGGGAATATCCGCGCACGCTGAAGGATGCCGGCATCGGCGGTCGCGTCGAACTCTGGCTCTACGTGACCGAGAATGGAGCCGTCGAGAACTTCGAGGTGAAGACCTCGTCCGATAACGGTCTGCTCGATGAGGCCGCGGGGAAGGTCGTGCAGCAGATGAGATTCACGCCCGCAAAGAACCGCGACAAGGTCACGGCGGTCTGGGTCTCCCAGTGGGTGACGTTCCAGGTGATCTAGAACATATGGAAGGTCCGGCTGCCCGCCGGATATCGTGGGTTAGCGCCCGGCGACGCCAGAGCGACGCCGGGCGCTTTTTTGCGGGACATGGGCGCCGCCGAACCCCCGGGGCGTGGCTCGCATCGCCGGACGCGGGTCCGTAGACTGTGCCGCGTGACGAGAGATCAGGTCGAAGCCCGGCTGGCCAGGGTGACCGAGCGCATCGAGGCGGCGGCGAGGCGGGCCGGACGGCGGGCGAGCGACGTCGAGATCCTTCCCGTGACGAAGGGACATCCCGCCCGGAACATCGAGATCGTGAAGGCCCTCGGCGTGCGCCGGATCGGCGAGAACCGGGTGCCCGAGGCCGAGGCCAAGCGGTCGGAGCTGGGGCCGACGCCCGGTGTCGCGTGGCACCTGATCGGGCGGCTGCAGCGCAACAAGGCGCGACGCGCGGTCCGGCTGTTCGACGTCGTGGAGTCGGTGGACAGCGTGCGGCTCGCGGGCACGCTCAGCCGGATTGTCGGGGAAGAGCAGTGCGAACCGGTCGAGGTGCTCGTGCAGGTGAACACGTCGGGCGAGGCCGCGAAGGCCGGTCTGGGCCCGGATGTGGCGCTCGACGCCGTGGCGGAGATCTGCGCACTGCCCGGTCTGCGAGTGGCCGGACTGATGACGATGGCGCCCTTCACGGCGGACGAAGCCGTCGTCCGACCCGCGTTCCGTGGCGCCGCGCGGCTGCTGGAGCGCTGCCGGACGGAGATTCCGGACCTTGAGGGCCGAGTGCTCTCGATGGGGATGAGCAACGATTTCGAGATCGCGATCGAGGAAGGGAGCACGAGGGTACGTCTCGGCACGGTGCTACTGGGGGAAAGATGATCGATCTGACGCCGCTCGACGTCCGCAAAAAAAAGGACGATTTCAGGCGTTCCGTGCGCGGGTACGACGCGCAGCAGGTCGATGCGTTTCTGGCGGTTGTGGCGGATTGCCTCGAACGCCACGTGCGCGAGCACGTCGTGCTCAGCGACCGCATCGAGCAGCAGAAAAGCCAGTTGGAGAGCTACAGGGCCCGTGAGCGGGCTCTGAACGAAGCGCTTCTGGCCGCACAGGAGCTGCGCGAGGAGGCCCGCCTGCAGTCCGAGCGCGATGCGGCCGTGCGGGTCCGCGAGGCCGAGATGCGCGCGGACGCCGTGCTCGCCGACGCGGAGCGAGCCGTCCGCCTCTGCCACGACAAGGTCGAAGATCTGAAGGCGACGCGGGGCCGCTTCCTCGCCTCCCTGCGAAAGCTGTTCGAGCGTTTCGAAGAATACCTCGACTTCGAGGATGAACGGTTCGGGGATGGATCGAGCGATCTCGATCGGTTCATCGAGCGGCTGCGAGGAATGAGCGGAGGCTCCGAGCCGGTCGAGCCGCCCCGGCACGGGGCTCCCGATCCGGCCGGGGACGGAACCCTCCCGCCTACATCGATTAGCCGGGTCGACGTCGGCGGTTCGGGCGCCGCGTCGACCTGACCGCAGCGCCCGGCTGCGCACGCCCGCCGTTCCGACGACTGCGTCGGCGATCCAGGAATCACCAGACGGAGTACCTCCATGGCCTACCGGCCAATACCGGAGTCCGTACGCGGGCTCGAAACCGAAGTCCTCGGCTGCTGGGAGGCAGAGAAGACCTTCGAGCGCAGCCTCGCGGCCCGGGCGGATGCGCCGGACTTCGTGTTCTACGAGGGGCCGCCGACCGCGAACGCCGCGCCCGGCGTCCATCACATCCTGGCCCGCACGATCAAGGACGCGGTGGCACGGTACCGCACCATGTCCGGTTACCACGTCCCGCGGAAGGCGGGTTGGGATACTCACGGGCTGCCGGTGGAACTCGAAGTCGAGCGTTCGCTCGGCATCTCGGGCAAGCCGGACATCGAGCGCTACGGCATCCGAAAGTTCAACGACAAGTGCCGTAACAACGTGTTCCGCTACCAGGATGCCTGGGAGCGGCTGTCCCGGGACATCGGCTACTGGCTGGACTACGGCGCACCCTACGTCACGTACTCCCGGGAGTTCATCGAGTCGGGCTGGTGGGCGCTCTCGGAAATCGAGAAGCGGGGCCTGCTCTACCGGGGCTACCGCGTCATCCCGACGTGCCCGCGCTGCGGCACGGGCCTTTCGAGCCATGAGGTGGCGCAGGGCTACCGGGACGTCACCGAGCCCGCGGTCTACATCAAGTTCCACCTCGCTGGCGACCCGGACGGCGCGCGGATCCTGAGCTGGACCACGACCCCGTGGACGCTTCCGGGCAACCTCGGCCTCGCCGTGGGGCCCGACATCCCCTACGCCCGCGTACGCGTCCTGCCCGAGGGCGCGGACGGCGCCAAGGCCCCCGCGCGGGCGCACGACGGGCCGGGTGGGGCTTCGCCCGGGGAGGTGCTCATCCTGGCCCGCGACCGCGTCTCCGAGGTGCTGCGGCATCCGTATGAGATCGTCGGGGAAATGCGCGCGGACGAACTCGCGGGGCGGAGCTACCGCCCCCTCTTCCCGGGAGCGGTGGACCGCGCCGGCTCCGACGCGGCGTGGACGGTGCTCGAGGCCGACTTCGTCACGGTCGACGAAGGGACGGGCGTCGTCCACACCGCGGTGATGTACGGGGAAGACGACTTTCGGCTGGGCGAGGCCGCGGGGTTGCCGAAGCAGCACACCGTCGGCGGAGACGGGCGATTCCTCGACACCGTGCCGGGGGGACTCGCCGGGATGCACGTGAAGGACCGGGAGACCGAACGCGCGCTCCGCGACTGGGCCGTTGCCAACGACCAGCTCTACGTGCGCGAGATGTATGAACACAGCTATCCACACTGTTGGCGCTGCGACAGCGCGCTTCTCTACATGGCGCGCGATTCCTGGTACATCCGGACGACCGCCGTGAAGTCCCGCCTGCTCGAGCACAACGCGTCCATCGACTGGCATCCGCCCGAGACCGGCTCCGGCCGCATGGGCGAGTGGCTGCAGAACAACATCGACTGGGCACTCTCGCGCGAGCGGTACTGGGGGACCCCTCTCCCCATCTGGCTCTGCTCCGAGGACTGCGGGGACCGGGAGGTGCTCGGATCCTTCGCGGAACTGGGCCGCCGCGTCGGCGGTCTCCCCGAGGACTTCGATCCCCATCGGCCGGGGATCGATGGATACGAATGGCCCTGCGGCGTCGACGGGTGCCACGGCACGATGCGGCGCGTGCCGGAAGTCGCCGACGCCTGGTTCGACTCCGGCTCCATGCCCTACGCCCAGTGGCACTATCCGTTCGAGAACCGGGACACCTTCGAGCGCTACTTCCCGGCCGACTACATCGCCGAGGGCGTGGACCAGACGCGCGGCTGGTTCTACTCACTCCTCGCGCTCTCCACGATCCTCTTCGACCGCGCACCCTTCCGGGCCGTCGTCGTCAACGACCAGGTGCTCGACGCGAAGGGGCGGAAGATGTCGAAGTCCCGGGGCAACGCGGTGGACCCGCGCGACGCGCTCGACACCTACGGGGCCGACGTCACGCGCTTCTACTTCCTGTCGGGCTCCAACCCGTGGGTGCCGAAGCGGTGGGACCCGTCGGCGCTGCGCGAAACCGACCGCAAGCTGTTCGCCACGCTCCGCCACACGTATCGCTTCTTCGCCCTCTACGCGAACGAGGAGGGGTGGTCGCACGCCGCGTCCGCGGCGGCCCCCGTGTCCGGCCGAAGCGACCTCGACCGCTGGGTGCTCGCGCGCCTCGACCGGGTCGTGCGGCTCGTCGGAGATGCGCTGGATTCGTTCGACCTCACGGCCGGCGCGCGCGCGATCCAGGAGTTCGTGCTCGATGACGTGTCGAACTGGTACGTGCGCCGCAGCCGCGACCGTTTCTGGGCGACGCAACCCGGGGCCGCGGCCGCGAGCGACGATGCGTTCGCGACGCTGCACGAGTGCCTCGCCACGACCGCGCGGCTGCTCGCCCCGTACGCCCCGTTCATGTCCGATTGGCTGTATCGGGCGCTCACAGACGACACATCCGTCCACCTGGCGGATTTTCCGGAGCCGGAGGGGCATGCGGCGCCCGACCTCGAACAGGCGATGGATGACGTTCGGCGCCTGGTGGCGCTGGGCCGCGCCGCGCGGGAAAAGGCCGGGGTCCGGATTCGGCAGCCGCTGCGCACGCTGCACGCGGTGCTGCCCGAGGGGCGGGCGCTCCCGGGCCCCATGACGGCGCTGGCGATGGAGGAACTCAACGTAAAAGAGGTTGTGTCGCTGGGGGACAGCGAAGATCTTACCCGGCTGTACGCGAAGCCGCAGTTCGGGGCGTTGGGTCCGAAACACGGCGCGCGGACGCCGGCGGTCGCGGCCGGGATCGCGAATCTGGACGCGGCCGCCCTGAGAACGCTCAGGGATGGGGAGCCGCTCGACATCGAGATCGAGGGCGAACGGGTTCAGGTGACGCCCGAAGACCTCGTGATTCAGGAGGAGACGCTCACCGATCTCGCCGTGGCGACGGGAGGCGGTTATCTCGCGGCCGTGGATACGGATATCGATGATGCGCTGCGCGACGAGGGCTACGCGCGGGAGGTCGTGAACCGCGTCCAGCGGCTGCGGCGCGATGCGGGGCTCGAGGTGGCCGACCGGATCCGGTTGGGCGTGGAGGGTCCGGGGGAGCTGGAACGGGCCGTGTCGACACATGCGGACTACATCGCCGGCGAGACGCTGGCCGTGGAAGTGCGGATCGGGTCGGCCCCCGGGGGGGGCCTGAATAGAGCTGTGGTGAAGATCGACGACGTCGAGGTCCGCATCGGAATCGGCGGCGTCGGCGAACGCGCCTGAGCCTGAGAAGGATGAACGCGGAACAACGGAAACACATCGAGAAGAGGCTGCTGGAGGCCCGGGCGCGCGCGACTCGGGAACTCGGCCAGTACGACGACGAGTTCACGAGCTCCCTCCAGGGGGCGGACAGCGATCTGGCCGCCTACAGCTTCCACATGGCGGACCAGGGGACGGACGCCATGGAGCGCGAGAAGGCGTTCCTGTTCGCGAGCAAGGAGGGTCGGCTGCTCTACCACATCGACGAGGCGCTGCGACGGCTCTACCGGAACCCGGAGCACTTCGGAAGGTGTGAGCACTGCGGCGACGAGATCAGCTTCGAGCGCCTCGACGCCCTCCCGCACGCGCGGCTCTGCATCCGGTGCAAGGAAAAGGAAGAGACCGGTGCCTGAAGCCTCCGGAAACGTGGACGGCGCCACCCCCGAACACGAGTCGCCCGGGCTGCCGGGCAACGGCGACCGCGCCGCCCGAGTCTGGCTGACGCTCGTTCCGATCGTCGTCATCCTCGCGCTGGACATCGCGACCAAGGCGTGGGTCATGAACACGTTCGAGCTGTACGAGCGAACGCCGGTGATCGGCGACTTCTTCCGCTTCACCTACACGCACAACCGCGGCGCCGCCTTCGGGCTCAACATCGGCGAACATTCGCGGATCTTCTTTCTCATCCTCTCCCTGATCGCGCTCGGCGTCCTCGGCGTCCTCTACCGCGGCACGCCGTCCTCCGACCGACTGCGCATCCTCGCCATCTCGCTCGTCTCCGCCGGCGCTCTCGGCAACATCTGGGACCGCATCCGGCTGGAGGCAGGGGTCGTGGACTTCCTCGACTTCGGTATCGGTACGCACCGTTTTCCCATCTTCAACATCGCGGATTCCGCCGTAACGGTCGGCGCGGCCCTGTTGCTGATCTCGTTCTGGCTCGAGGGCCGGCGCGAGAGGGAGATGGCGGCCGCGTCGGCGGAGGCGACCCCCGAGTGACGTGAGTCCGCCCGAATCCGACGCGGAAGATGCGGGCGAGCGGCGGCTCATCGAGATCGGCGAGGGCGAGGACGCGGCCCTCGACCGGCTCGACCGTCTGTTGGCCGAACGCATGTCCCTGAGCCGGGCCCGCGTCGCGCAACTCATCTCCGACGGCCGGGTGACCATCGGCGGGCGGGCGGTGCGGAAGCGGTATCGGCCGCGGGCGGGAGACCGGATCGAGATCGAACTGCCGCCCCCGGTTTCCACCCGCCTGGAACCCGAAGACATCCCGGTGGTGATCCGATACGCGGATGACGACCTCGCGGTGGTCGAGAAACCGGCCGGGCTCGTCGTTCATCCCGCGCCTGGCCATCCGGGAGGCACACTGGTGAACGCCCTCCTGTTTCAGCTTGGCGGGCTGTCGAGCATCGGGGGCGACCGCCGGCCCGGGATCGTGCACCGGCTGGACAAGGACACGAGCGGGCTCATGCTCGTCGCACGCCGGGACGAGGCGCATCGGGCGCTGTCCGCGGCCCTCCGCCGCCGCGCGGTCGAGCGCGGATACATCGCTGCGGCGTGGGGACACCTCGACGAGGCGCGCTTCACGGTGGACCGTCCGATCGGGCGCGACCCGCGCGACCGGAAGCGGATGGCCGTGCGCGAGGCCGGCCGGCCCGCGGTGACGCACTTCAAGCGCCTGGAACGCTGGAACGCCGCGGAACTGCTCGCCGTGCGGCTCGCCACCGGGAGGACGCACCAGATTCGCGTGCACCTCGGGTCGCTCGGACACCCGGTCGTCGCGGACCCCATCTACGGGCCGGACTGGGAACGGGGGTTCGGCGGCGCGGGGGGGCGCTGGGCGGAGGTGCTTCGCCACCGGGCCGGGCGACTCTTCCTGCACGCCGCGCACCTCGCGTTCGAGCACCCCGGGACCGGCGAGGCGCTGTCCTTCACCTCGCCGCTGCCTTCGCCGCTTCTGGAGGCCGCGGAATGGGCCCGGGCGACCTCGTGAGGCGCGCACGGCGCGCCGCGAACGGGTCGCCGCGTGGTTGACGCATATCGGAGGGGCGTCTAGCGTCCCCGCATGAACCAGGGAAGACGAGACCGACGGAGCGGGAGCGCCCCCGCCCGCGGCCTCCAGTTCGGAGTGGCCAACTACGCGGCGTTCGCGCTCGGCCTCACGTCGATCGCCGCCGGGTACGTTCTGCTCGACCGGGGGTCCGTGACGGCCGCGCCGCTCCTGCTCATCCTCGGCTACGCGGTGTTCCTGCCCGCCGGACTGATCCTCGGCTGGCGCAAGCTCGGCTAGGGACACGACACCGGGGAGTTCGGCCCACGGAGGCCCCGCCGCAAAGCCGCGCGGCCAGCGGCGATTCGGGGCGAATAGCTCAGCCGGTTCAGAGCGCCTGCCTTACAAGCAGGAGGTCGGGGGTTCGAATCCCTCTTCGCCCATTTGGTTACCGAACTGTGGTTCCTGATCGGCACGCTCTCGCGTTGGGCGCTGTTCGCGGGTCTCCTCGTCGCGGTGGGGGCGGTGGCCTTCAAGCTGGTCATCCTCCGGCGTTTCCCCGGGTTCGAGTCGGAGGGGGATGATGCCGCCGGCGTGTTGCCCGAGAGACTGGCCGCGCGGATCGGCGGTCTCGCCGTACTGCTCGCCGGTGCGGGCGCCCTGGGGCGACTCGCGGCGGAGGTGAGCGTCTTTCGCGACCCGTTCGAACCGCTGGGGGCCGAAGTCCGCCTGCTCGTGGCCGGGACTTCCTGGGGCCGGGCGTGGCTCGGGCAGATCGCGGCGGTCGTGCTTTCCACGCTGGCGTTCGCCCTCGCTTCCGCGCGGGGCGCGCGGGCGGAATTCGGCTGGATCGCGGCCGTGGCGGGAGTGGCACTTCTCGCGTACACGCCGGCCTTGGCCGGGCACGCCGCCGGCGCCGAACACTTTGTCACTCCGGCGATTACGGCCGACATCTTCCACATGATGGCGGGCGGCGCGTGGCTGGGGACGCTGGCCGTGATGGCGGGGGTCCTGGTTCTGGGACGACGCCGGGGGGTTCCGATATCGAGGCGCCGCATCGTCGACTGGATCTCGGCGTTTTCGCCGCTCGCGCTGGGCTCGGCGGCGGTCATCGCGGCCACCGGACTCTTCGCGACGTGGCTCCATCTCGGGTCGGTCTCGGCCCTCTGGACCGAACCCTACGGCCGGACGTTGAGTCTGAAGCTCTTCGTCCTCCTCGGAGTCGCGGGTTGCGGCGCCTATAACTGGCGACGCGCTCCCGGGCGGGTCGCGGACGCCGGAGATCCGCCCCGCCTCCCGCCGGCCGTCACCGTCGAGCTGGGCGCGGCGGGTCTTCTCCTCCTCGTCACGGCCGTCCTCACCGGGACGCCACCCCCCGCCCATTGAAGCCCGTGAGACGCTCGGTGACACAGGCATGGGCAGGGTCCGGGCCGTGACCGCGACTTCGGAGCTTCGGGTGAACGGAGACCGGCTGTGGGGACGCATCGCGGAGATGGCTCGCATCGGAGCCACTCCGGCCGGGGGCGTCCACCGGCTGGCGCTGACCGACGAGGACCGTCGAGCGCGCGATCTCTTTCGGGCGTGGGCCGAGTCGCTGGGTCTTGCCGTGTCGGTCGACGGGATCGGCAACATGTTCGCCCGCCGGGAAGGAACGGGCGGCGCCGGGGCGGAAGGACGACCCCCTCTCGTGCTCGGGAGCCACCTCGACAGCCAGCCGACGGGGGGCCGGTTCGACGGGCCGCTCGGCGTTCTCGCGGCGCTGGAGGTCGTGGAAACGCTCGAGGAGCACGGGGTTCGGACGGCGCGTCCGATCGAAGTGGCGAACTGGACGAACGAGGAAGGGGCACGTTTTCCGCCCGCCATGATGGGCTCGGGCGTGTTCTCGGCCCGCTTCGATCTCGCCGACGCCCTCGCCGCGACGGACCCGGACGGGATGACGGTGTCCGACGCCATCGACCGCATCGGCTATCGCGGCGCGCTCCCCGTGGTGGGTCGCCCGGTCGCCGCCGCGCTCGAGTTGCACATCGAGCAGGGCCCGATTCTCGAGGAGAACGGGCGCGAGATCGGCGTGGTGACCGGCGTGCAGGGCGCCCGCTGGTTCGACCTGGCGATCGTGGGCGAGGAAGCGCACGCCGGGTCGACGCCGATATCCCGGCGGACGGATCCGGTGGCGGCGCTCGGGCGGTTTCTCGTCGACGCGTATCGGCGCATCGAACGCGACTTCGCGCCGCACGGACGCCTGACCTTCGGCGTCCTGGCGGCCGAGCCGGCCTCGCGGAACACCGTGCCCGGACGCGTGACGGTCAGCGTGGACCTGCGCCACCCCGACGATGCAATCCTGGACGACATGGAAGATGCTCTGCGCGAGGCGGCGACCGAGGCCTGTCTCGAACGCGGAGCGGCATGGCGGCTCGACGACGTCTGGCGCTCCCCTCCGGTCCGGTTTTCCGGCCGGTGCATCGACGCTGTTCGCGCGGCCGCGGATCTCTGCGGCTATTCCTCCATGCCGATGGTCGCCGGCGCCGGCCATGACTCCGTGCACACGAACGATGTCGCGCCGACGGGGATGATCTTCGTTCCCTGCGAAGGCGGCATCAGTCACAACGAGGCGGAGAACATCACGCCCGCACAGGCGGAGGCGGGAGCCAACGTCCTCCTCCACGCGGCGCTCGGGCTCGTGGAGCCAACGCCGGCTGATATGTTGTCCGCGCCCACAAACCAATCAGCGTAGCGCGACACTACACGAGGAGGCGCCGCGTGACCGCCACGACGAACCCCGCCACGGCGACCCCCGCCGGATCCGCAACGGCTCAATGGCAGGACCTCGACCGACGCCATCACGTCCACCCCTTCATCGACCCCCGGGTCGTGGCCGAGAAGGGGACGCGCGTGATCGTGGGCGCGGAGGGCCGTCACCTCATCGACTCCGATGGCCGGCGCATCCTCGACGGCATGGGCGGTCTGTGGTGCGTGAATCTCGGCTACGGACGGGAGGAACTTGCGAGGGCGGCGTACGACCAGATGGTTGAGCTTCCCTACTACAACACGTTCTTCCGTTCCGCGCCCCCGGCCACGATCGAGCTGTCGCGCGTGCTCGCGGAACTCACGCCCGGTGCGATCGCGCACACCTTCTTCTCGAGCTCCGGTTCCGAGGCGAACGACACCATCGTCCGCCTCGTTCGCCGATACTGGGATCTCCGCGGGAAACCCGGGAAGAAGACGTTCATCAGTCGGACCTACGCCTATCACGGCAGCACGATGGCCGCCGCCAGCCTGGGCGGCTTCGAGGCCATGCACGCCGTGGGCGACCTTCCGCTGCCCGGCTTCGAGCACGTCATGCCGCCCTACTGGTTCACGATGGGGGCGCCCGGCGAGACGCCGGAGGAGACCGGTGCGCGGGCGGCGCGGGCGCTGGAGGAGAAGATCGCGGAACTCGGCGCGGATCGCGTGGCGGCGTTCATCGGAGAGCCCGTCATCGGCGCCGGAGGCGTCATCGTGCCGCCTGACAACTACTGGCCCGAGATCCAGCGCATCTGCCGCGAGAACGACGTGCTCATCGTCTGCGACGAGGTGATTACCGGCTTCGGCCGCACCGGGGAGTGGTTCGGCGCGCAGAAGTTCGGCATCGAGGCCGATCTCATGACGATCGCCAAGGGACTCACCTCCGGCTACCTCCCGATGTCCGCCGTGCTCATGACCGACGCGGTGTTCGACGTTCTGGCCGAAGGGGGAGTGATCCCGCACGGCTACACCTATTCGGGCCACCCCGTCGCGGCGGCCGTGGCCCTGGAGAACCTTCGGATCATGAAGGAGGAGGGCGTCGTCGACCGGGTGCGGGAGGACACCGGCCCCTACTTCCAGGCGCGGCTGCGGGAGTTGAACGATCACCCGCTGGTGGGCGAGGTGCGGGGCATCGGACTCGTGGCCAGCGTCGAACTCTCGAAGGACAAGACGACCCGGGAACTTTTCGAGCCCGTGGGCGAGGTGGGAGCCCTCTGTCACGAGCATCTCTACGACGAGGGGGTCGTGTTCCGCGCCATGCGCGACGTCGTGTGCACGAGCCCACCGCTCACGATCACGCGCGACGAGATCGACGAACTCGTAACGAAGGCCCGCGCGGGCATCGACCGGACGGCGCGGGACCTCGGCATGACGTAGCGCTGAACGCTCCGCGGCGTCGCGCGTGCTTCGCGGGGTCGCGCGCGTGCCGCTGTCAGACGCCTTCGAGCGTCTCCGCCATGAGGTGTCGGACCACGGCCCGCGTGTCGCCGGTCTCTTCGTAGACGGCGAGCTGCCGCTGCGAACTCGACCCTTCCCGGATGATCCGGAGCGCGTATTCCACCTCCGCGCGCGTGCCGAGTTCGTCGACCACGTCGTCGAGGAACCACTCGACGATTTCGATGATCAGGTCCGAGGCCGGGTGCTCGCTCTGCCGCCCGAAGTCGATGAGCTTGCCGGGCAGCCCGTACCTGGCCGCGCGCCACTTGTTCTCGGCCAGCAGTACCTCGGGGTACTGGCGAAACGTGAGGTTGTCCCGCCGCAGCTTCCACAGCTTCGCCACGATCCCCTGGAAGATGGCGGCGATGCACACGACTTCCTCCACGCGCGTGCACATGTCGCACACGCGAAACTCGAGCGTCGGGAACTTGTGATTGGGACGGACGTCCCACCAGATCTTGCTCGAATCCGCGATCGTGTTCGAGCGGACCATCGTCTGGATGAAGTGCTCGTACTCGTTCCAGCTGCCGAAGCTCATCGGGATACCCGTGCGCGGAAAGTTCCGCCAGATGATGCTGCGGTAGGAGTGCAGCCCCGTCTTCGACCCCTCCCAGAACGGCGAACTGGTGGAGAGCGCGAGCAGGTGGGGGAGGAAATACCGCGAGACGTTCATCGCGTCGACCATGAAGTCCCGGTCTTCGATGCCCACGTGGATGTGGGTGCCGAAAATCAGGTTCCGCTCGGCAACCTGCTGCAGATCCTCCCGCAATCCGACGTAGCGGTCGAGCGGCGTGATGTCCTGCTGCTCCCAGGTCGAGAAGGGATGCGTCCCCGCGGCCACGATGGCGAGCCCCTTCTCCGCAACCGTGCCACTCACGAGGCGGCGCATGCGCACCACTTCCTCGCGCGCCTCGGCCACATCCCGGCAGACCTCGCTCGCCGTCTCCACGCAGGCCTGATGAAGCTCAGGGTGGATCTGCCCGCGCGTCTCCTCATCCCCCTCGAGAATCTCGGTGATGAACGACGTGAGTTCGCCGGTCTCCGGATGGACGACCTGGTATTCCTCTTCGATCCCGAGCGTAAGTGAAGGCGCTTTCATGTGACCCTCTCCGGGGAGCGTTCGAAGCCGCGTGCGAGGCCGCGGGGGCAAGCTACTTTCGAGGATCGCCGGGGGCCATGTATGTTCCTCCGTCCCCGATCCGATCCGCATTCCCGACACGGAGGCACCATTGATCGACTGGCTCTACGCAACCTGCATCTTCTGGATTGTGGCTGCGGTCTTCTTCGGCGGCATCTACGACGCGGAGACCGGCTCGGCAGGACGCCAGGCGCTGGGGCTCCTGCTGAATCTCGTCGTGTTCCTCGGCATCTTCTCGGTGCTGCGGCTGGCCCTCGGCGGCCTGGGCGGAGAGAGCGCATTCATGAGCATCGTGTGGGGACTCGTCGTGCCCGCGGCCCTGCCTACGATGCTGCTCGGCCGGATCGGGAACGTGGTCTTCAAGCTCGTGGGCGTCACGATGACACGGAAAGTCTTCTCGGCCGACGCCCACTAGCCGGACCCTTCAGCGGGCGAAATCGCGCGCCACACTTGCAATCCGGCGATGGTGCGCGAATTATGCGGCCGGATCGCTCGTCGGAGCTTACTTTCAACAGGGGAGAACCCAGGATGACCAAAGACGATTTCGCGGCGAAGCTCGCCTCCCAGGCCGGCTTGAGCAAAGCGAGCGCGCGGGATGTGATCGACTGCATTTTCTCGACGGATCCCGGCAAAGGGATCATTGCAGTCGAGCTTGACGCCGGCCGCGACTTCACGGTCACCGGCTTCGGCACGTTCGGAACCCGGCACCGCAAGGCGCGAATGGGTCGGAACCCGCAGACCGGCGAGTCGATTCAGATCGCGGCGATGAACGTCCCCACGTTCAAGGCGGGCAAAGGACTCAAGGATCGCGTTCGAGTCTAGAACGACAGCGCGGCGGGACCCGGCGCCGTCCGGGTCCCGCTCGCGATCGCCTTCCAACTCCGTCCCTTTCTTCTCCAGTCACAATCTGAGCAGCCCTGGAAGCGTCCTCAGCGCTTCGAGGCTGTGCCCCGACTGGAAGTAGTCCACGTACGGGAGCGCGGTGCGCATGCCCCGGGCTTCGGGCGCGTAGCGCGAACTCTCAAGCAGGGGATTGAGCCAGATCACGCGGCGCGCGCGCCGCTGAATCCAGCCCATGGCGCGCCGGAGAGGTTCGACTTCGCCCTGGTCGAGTCCGTCGGAGAGGATGATGACGAGCGTCCGTCGGCCGAGCATCCGTTGGCCGTGTCGGGTCACGAACGTCTCCAGGCACTCGCCGATCCGCGTCCCGCTCGACCAGCCGCGGGCCCGCAGGCGGTCCAGCGCGGGATCGATCTCTTCGCCGGCCAGCCAGGGCGTGAGGTGCGTGAGACGCGTGCTGAACGCGAAGGTCTGGATGTCTCGTGCGCGCCCGCATCCCAGGAGGAAACGCAGCAGGAAGCGGCTGTAGCGCTCCATCGAGCCGCTCACGTCGCACAGGACGACGAGTTGCGGCGGTACGTGCCGCCGCCGCCGCCGCGCCAGACGGACGAGTTCGCCCTCGTGCGCGACGAGCGACCGCAGCGTTCTCCGCACGTCGATCGGCCCGCGCCGGCCGCCGGGCTCCAGGCGGCGGCTGCGTCGCGTGGACAGGCGCACCATCAGCCGCTCGAGCCACGCGTCGACTTCGCGTAGTTCCTCGTCGCCGATCGAGGCGAAGGAGCGCCGCGCGAGCGAGTGCGCGGCGCTGTAGACGGCGCCGATCGGGCGCTCCCGGAAGTCCCGCTCGTCGGTCGCCTGCTCCCAGAAATCTCCGCGGGCCGCCGCGAGCCCATCCGGTCCGGAAGGCGCGCCGGGCGCCGGCCGATCACCCCGGCCCGACGCGGCCCTCGACAGAAGATCTTCCACGGCGGAGGACGACCGTCCTCCGCGCCACCACGCGGGGAAACAGTGCTCGAAGATCTCGAGGTCCGCGGCGCTGGAGCAGAACGCCGCCCGGAGCCCCGCCCGCACCTCCTCCGCGTCCTCCGTGTCGAGATGTGGGAGCGCGGCGACGGCCGTCGTGGACTCGGAAAGCGCGCAGGCCATGCCTTCGCCGCGCAGCCTCCGGCCCAGGTCGACGACGCGCTCGGGCGTCAACTCCCCCCGTCCCCCGACGAGGCGAGTAGTTCGCCCAGCCGCTCCTCCGTCAGCCCGGCAAGGTCGTTCGGATCCTTCACGAGCGCCCCGATCGCGTCGCGCGCGGCCGCCGGACGCAGTGGATCCGCCCCCAGGTGTTCCAGGGCCGCGGCGAAGTCCAGCGTCTCCGCGACGCCGGGGGGTTTCGCGAGCCGCTCGCGCCGCAGTCGCTGGGCCACTTGGACGGCTTCCCGGGCCCGGGCGGCGGCGATGTCCGGCCGCCGTCGCCGCAGAATCTCGACCTCTCGCGCCGCGTCAGGGTAGTCGATCCACAGGTAGAGGCAGCGCCGCCGCAGCGCGTCCGACAGCTCGCGCGTTCCGTTCGACGTGAGCACGACGACGGGCCGCGTCCGGGCCTCGACCGTGCCCAGTTCCGGGATCGAGACCTGAAAGTCCGACAGCAGCTCGAGCAGGAACGCCTCGAACTCCTCGTCCGCCCGGTCCACCTCGTCGATGAGAAGGACCGGACGCGTCTCGCAGCGAATCGCGCGCAGGAGCGGCCGCTCGAGGAGGAAGTTCGGCCCGAAGATCGTGCGCTGGACCGCCTCGGCATCGCGGTCGCCGTCCTGCAGGCGGATGTGGAGGAGCTGCTTCTGGTAGTTCCACTCGTAGAGGGCCGTGGGAAGGTCGAGCCCCTCGTAGCACTGGAGGCGAATGAGCTCCGCTCTGAGCCACGTGGCGACCGCCTTGGCGATCTCGGTCTTGCCGACGCCGGCGGCCCCTTCGACGAGGAGCGGCTTCTCCATCGCGAGACCGAGATGGACCGCCGTCGCGATCCCCCGGTCGGCGATGTAGCCCGCCGCTTCGAGCTCCTCGATGATCTTCGCGATGTCGGCTTGCAAGGCGGCGACCTCCCGGTTGCGGGTGCGACGCGGCCGTCTCAGCTTCCGGTGGAAAGCCGATCCGCGGTAGAGCCGCTCCCGGCAATATAACCGCTCCCCCGGAGACAGCGCCCGACAAGGCCCGCGAAACGGTGACCCGTCCCCGTCCGGGCCGTCCGGCTCCGCTCCCCAGCCGGAGACCCCCGAGGACCGAAGATGGCGATCGAGATAGAAAAGAGTTTCGATGTCCCGCAGACCGTGGACGAGGTCTGGGGCTTCCTGACGGATCCGGAGCGCATCGTCGAGTGCCTGCCCGGCGCGACGCTCATCGAAGCGGTCGACGAGCGTACGTACCGCGGCGAGATCGGGCTCAAGCTCGGCCCCATCGGGACGCGCTTCCTGGGCGAGATCCGCTTCGACGAGCTCGACGCGCGGCGCCATCACATGAAGATGACGGGGGAGGGGCGGGATCGACGGGGAAGCGGCAACG
>VXMQ01000163.1 GCA_009841015.1 Candidatus Palauibacter denitrificans
CCTCACCCCCGCACCCCCCGACCGCCGGAATGAATGAGATCCAGATGGCGGCGGCGCGGTTCGTCACGGCCCGCCCGCGTTGGGTCGATAAGGTAGTGCGGCTGGGCATGACTAGAGATCCGCGCTGGAGCCGTGCAACAGCGTCGCGGCCCAGTGCACGACGGTCTCGGCGATTTCGAGAGCTTCGAGGTACTGCGCCTCGGAGACGGGCACTCCCGGACCCGGATAGCGAGTTGCGACGGCATAGGGGGTGAGGCGTCCGACGCGGCGAACGTCCGGCGGAATCGGTTCCCCGTGCGACTCCAGGAGATGGAGCAGATGCGCCAAGTCATGCACATAGGGGAACTCGACATCGCGCGATAGCAGCACGCCCTTCAGCGCTTTCTCCGCTGCCTGCTGGGCGTCGAAGCAGAGATCCTCCAGGTAGATGCCGGGGAGGCGGTTCCGGGCCCGGGTGAGATTGCTCCGGGCGCGGCTGAGCCACTCGCGCGGGTCGGTCGATGGATGCCGCTCAGGCGGCGTCATAGACCACCCGGCCTTCCCGGAGCGCCGGCTTGATGACGAACGCGTGCGTGTCTCGATAGCGTTCGACATCGCCGGGGGTTACGACGACGACATCGACTGCGGCCGCGACGCCGTAAAGTTCCTCGTAGATGTCGCCCATCACATCCCAGTTGTTGTCGCACTGCTTGATGACGAGAAGGTCCACATCGCTGTGCGGGCCCATCTCGCCTCGGGCAGCGGAGCCGAAGAGTATGATCCTCTTCGGTTGAGAGGCGATGACAATTCGCCGGACGATCTCGTCCAGCGTCGCATCGTCGAGCGACTTCAACTCCCGGTTCATGGGTCGAACGTATTCGGATTCGACCCGACCGGCGATGGCGATGCGAGGCCCGGGGAAGTCGGCCAGGCGTTTGGAACAGGGAGAAGTTTGCCTCGGCGTCAGGCGTCGGACATGGTGTGTGAGGCGCGGCGGACGAGGCGCCCCGCTCCCGTCGGATCACCGAATCCTGGACCCGGAGGTATCCATGACGAACACGCTCGTGCGACCCCGCCGTCCCGACGCGCGACCCGCTTTCCTGGTGGCATGCGCCGTGGCCTGGTCCATGTGGTCCGTCGGGTCGGCGCTTGCGGCCGTGCCGCTGTCCGCACAGGAGGCTGCTGGTGGACAGGCTGGCGTGCGGGGTGAGGTCTCCGCGATCCTCGACGCGCTCCACGAGGCGGCCTCGGAGGCCGACTTCGACCGCTACTTCAGCCTCTACGCCGGGGAGGCCGTCTTCCTCGGCACCGACGCGACCGAGCGCTGGACGCGCGAAGAGTTCATGGACTACACGAGGGCCCGCTTCGACACGGGCACCGGCTGGACCTACCACATGCTCGAGCGCCACATCGCGATCGCGCCCGGCGGGCGCACCGCATGGTTCGACGAGCGCCTCGAAAACGCCAACCTCGGTGAAACGCGCGGCAGCGGCGTGCTGGTGATGGAAGATGGGGGTTGGAAGATCGCCCAGTACAACCTCACGATCCCGATTCCCAACGAGATGGCCCGCGAGGTGGCCCAGCGGATCCGGGCCCTGACGGGCGGCTGAGGCGTCCGACGACGGGCCGGCTCCTCCCGGGCGGGCGGCTCCCGGCTGCTACCGGCGAGCGACCAGCACACCGCTGGCGTCGATCGTGACCTCCAGCGGGTTCGGCGCGGCCAGCGAAGTGACGGTCTCCGAGCCGTCGGGCCAGCGCACGCGGACGACGGTCGGTTCCGCCGCGAGTCCCATCACCTGTACCGGATCGTCCTGCGACCAGTAGCCGCCGCCGGCCCGCACCTCTCGCAGCGGACCGAGCGCTCCACCGGCGTACTCGAGACGGATGGCGGCGCCGATGGCGGCCGGGTTGCCGGGGGCGCCCCGCAGCCGGACGCGCAGCCCGGGCTTCGCGCCCGTGTTCCGGTACAGCTTCGTCCCGGCCGCGTTCTGGCTGACGAGCACGTCCACACGCCCATCTGCATCGTAGTCCGCGAAGGCCGCCCCGCGTTGCTCGCCGTAGACCGCGATGCCCGACCGCTGTCCCGGGACCGGCGTCAGCGCCCCCGTCCCGTCGCCCCGCAGCCACAGGCCGCGCCCCCCGTCGTTCCGGTCCGCCTCGCCCCGCAGCGCGAACAGGTTCTGGCTCAGGAAGACATCCTCGTGCCCGTCCCCGTCCATGTCGGCCACACCCGCGTGAAAGGCGGGCGCCAACTGCGCTTCGCGCGGCAGGTCGAACGCTTCGAACGACCCCCCCCGGTTGATGAACACGGTGTGCGCCAGCGTCGTCGCCTCGACCGTCGGCAGGAGGTCCGCGGGCTGCTCCAGGATCTCGTTCACGCCCAACTGCCCGTAGTGCTCGAAGCCCTGGATGCGGCCGCGAAGGAAGGGGAGGCCGCCGGCCAGCGTGAGGAGTCCCCGCACCGGCACCATCGAGCGCGTGAACTCGTCGTAGCGCGCCTCGATCACGTCGCGGAAGCCGTCGTTGTCCAGGTCGGCGTGATAGGCCGTCGCCGGACGCTCGCGGCTCGCGGTGAACTGCGAGTTGAGTCCCCGGTTGGAGGCGATCAGGTCGGGCAGCCCGTCTTCGTTCAGGTCGCCCGCCGTCACCCCGTTCCACCACCCGGTCCGGGACTCGAGCCCGAAGGCGGCCGTCGCATCCTCGAATCGTCCATCGCGATTGATGAGGAGCCGCACGGGTCCCCACTCGATGGCGAGCAGGAGGTCCGGGTCCCCATCCGCGTCCACATCGCTGAAGACGGCGCCGGACACGAGTCCCACGCCGGCCAGCACCGCCGCGTTCGACGCGTCGAGGACGTAGCGGCCGCCCTCGTTGAGGAAGAGGCGGGAGGTCGCCGCGGCCGGGTACTGGCCGGGGACCACGCGGCCGCCCGCGAAGAGGTCGACGTCGCCGTCCCCGTCGTAGTCGGCCGCCGCGAGCGGGCCGGTGCTCGACTCGGCGGCCGGGAGCGTCTGCGCCTCAAGGAGCGCCGTGCCGGAGGCCCGCAGCACCGTGGCCGAGGGGGCCGCCCGGTCGGTGCCGTCGTACGTCGCGGTTCCGACGACCACCGAGGCGCCGGCCCGGCCGGGGACGATGACGAGGCCCGTCTGGTCGCCTGGGGATGGCGCCGGCCCGGCCGCCCCGCCGCCGTGCGCCCCCCGGTCCGGCGAGAACCCGCCCCGGCCGTC
>VXMQ01000175.1 GCA_009841015.1 Candidatus Palauibacter denitrificans
TGGGGATCTTCGGTCTGAGCGGCGTGGTGGTGAACGATTCCCTGGTCATGATCGATTTCATCGACCAGAAACTCCGGGAAGGCGTCCCGCCGAGAACCGCGATCATGGAGGGGGCAAAGGGGCGTTTTCGTCCGATCATGCTCACTTCCCTGACCACGTTCCTCGGCTTCACGCCCCTGATCCTCGAGCGCGCGATCCAGGCCCAGTTCCTGATACCGTTTGCCGCTTCGCTCGGTTGCGGCATTCTCTTCATAACGGCCATACTTATGATGGTGGTTCCGGCGCTATGCACTCTACATCTGCGCTTGATGCCGTCGCGGCGTCCTTCGATTCCGAGCGCCGCATAGTGCACGTCGACCGCGGCGAGGCGAGAACCGACGAATGACGGTGGAGAGTCTGAAGGTCGAATCCCTGAGCCTCGTCGACGAACTCATCCTGATGCTTCTCGACGAGAAGGGAGGCTACTTCCATCAGGTCCCCGGCTGGCAGCTGAACTGCGCCGTGGTCGGCGGGGTGCTGGCGGAACTCTCCTTCCGGTCGCGGCTCGACTCGGACCTGACATCCCTGTACGTGGTGGACCGGGCCGAGACGGGCGATCCCGTCCTGGATCCCATCCTGAAGGAGATCGCGGACGAACCGGTCCAACGCACTGCCCGGTACTGGGTCGAACGGCTCGCCCCCCGCGCGGAGTCGGTCGTCGACCTGACCTTGGATCGCCTGGTTCAACGGGGGATCCTCCAACACCACGACGGGGAATTCTGGACGCTGGCTCCCCCCGTCATGCATCGGCAGCAGTACGGGATGTTCGAGGAAGACGCGACTGACCAGTTCATCAAGGCGCGCATCGGCAACGTCATCTTCGCCGACGAGGTTCCCGAACCGAGAGACGCCGTCATCGTGTGCCTCGTCAACACCTGCGATGTGTTTCGCCTGATCTTCGAACTCGATGAAGCGGCGGAGGAGCGCATCAAGTGGATCTGTCAGTTGGACCTGATCGGCCGGTCCATCGCCGCTGCGGTCTCCGAGAACCTCGTCGGTCCGATCCGCAGACATACTGCTCTCGCCAAGAAGATTCCGACGGTTCCGCTGACCAGGCTGATGCGCAACCCGCATGTTCGCGACGGCAACCTGAACGCGCTCTTCGGCAGTCTCGCGGAGGAGTACGGCCCGGTGTTCCAGATCCGCCCTCCCTTCTCGAAGCGCATGATCTTCCTGGCCGGACTCGAGACGAATGAATGGATGCAAAAGCGCGGGCGCATGTACCTGAGGACCAGGGACTACTTCGCCGACTTCGAGAAGGTCTACGGCGCGGCCGGCGTTCTGCCCGCTCTGGACGGGGCCGACCACTTCCGGCTTCGCAAGTTCCTGTCGCCGGCCTATTCCCGCACGAGACTTGCAGGGCAGCTGGACGACCTCTACGGCAGGGGGCGCGCGTACATGTCGACCCTGACGGTCGGGGACTCCTACCGCGCCACGTCCATGGGCAGGGCCATGGTGAACGCCCAGCTGTCGCCGCTGTTCATCGGCGTCGACACGCAGGATCTCATGGACGACCTGATGGTCTACAAGGAGCGGGCCCTCAGCGTGCACATCGCCAGGATCCTGCCCAGGTTCACGCTGCATACCCCGGGCATGAGGCGTCGGGCGGCCGTCCTGGACACGCTGATGAAGCGGATCTTGAGCGTCCATACTCCCGCCCAACGCGTGGACAGCCCGCGGAACCTGGTGGACGACTATCTCAGCCTGCATGCCAGCGACCCGCAGTTTCTCCCGGAGTCCAACCTGCTCTTCGCTTTTTCCGCGGCCCTGATTGCCAGCGTGTACCTCGGTGACACGTTCAGCCTCGTCGTCTACGCCATGGCGTCGCAGCCCGCGCTCTACGAGAGGATCCGCGCCGAAGCGGACGCGCTGTTTGCCAACGGTGACCCCGAAAAAGAGGACTTCACCCCGGCCAACATCGACGTGACGCATCGCTTCCTCATGGAGTGCATGCGCATGTACCCGATCGTGCCCATGTCTGTTCGGAACGTGATGAATACCTGCACGGTCGAGAACTACGAGTTACCCCTGGGGGAACGGATCCACATCGCCATGACCGCCACGCACTACATGAGCGACGTTTTTCCCGAACCCCACAAGTTTGACATCGACCGCTTCCTGCCGTCGCGCCGTGAGCATCATAGCCTCGGGTTCGCCCCGTACGGGCTGGGTACGCACAAGTGTCTCGGCACCCGCTGGATGGAGATGCACCTGGCGGCCAACCTGTTGATGCTGGCGCACTATTTCACGATCGAGGTGTCGCCGGCGAGATACGCCCGGAAGCTCCGCTTCAATCCGCTTCCATCGCTGAAGCCGAGCAAGAAGGTCAGGTTCCGCATCGCCGAGCAGAGGCGGGAGCTGCCCGCCTGAGCCCCCCCACAATGCGACTCGGCAAACTGTCGAAAGCGCTGAGAGCTGCGCACGCGGGATCGGGCGTCGCGCGTCGAGTCCGGCACCTCGAAGGCTGGCTTGATCGAGCGGCATCGGAGGCTGCGGGCGCGGGCACCTACGACCACGCGGAAACGGTCAGGGACTACTACGAGCTGTGCAACGGCTTCATGGTGTACGGCTGGGGCGAATCCCTGCACTTCGCGCCCCTCACGCCCAGCGAAAGCCTGGAGGAATCCAAGCTCCGGCACCAGCGGGCGATGATCTCCATGTTGGAGCTGCAACAGGGCATGGAGGTGATCGACGTCGGGTGTGGAATCGGCGGCCCCATGCGCCGAGTCGTCCGCGAGGCGG
Source organism: Candidatus Palauibacter denitrificans (assembly GCA_009841015.1). Taxonomy (GTDB): domain Bacteria; phylum Gemmatimonadota; class Gemmatimonadetes; order Palauibacterales; family Palauibacteraceae; genus Palauibacter; species Palauibacter denitrificans. The sequence goes on from VXMQ01000175.1 coordinate 2,782, forward strand.
GTGTCAGGGTCGTGGGCATCAACATCAATGAGATCCAGCTGGGGGAGGCGAAGAAGCTGAACGCCGAGGCGGGGCTGGAGCACATGACCGATTTCAGGAAGCGCAGCTTCGAGGACATGAGCGCCATCGAGGACGACACCTTCGACGCGGGTTACGCGATAGAGTCGACGTGCCATGCGCAGGACAAGCAACGCGCGTTCGCGGAGATATTCCGCGTACTGAAGCCGGGCGCCCTGTTCTGGGGTCAGGAAATGTGCCTGACGGACCGGTTCGATCCGCGGGACGGCCGGCACCGGACCATCAAGCGGGAGCTCATGCGCGGTATCGCGCTGCACGACATCGCCACGTTCGGGGAAGTGAATCGCGCGCTCGAAGGGGCGGGATTCCAGGTCATCGACGGGAGCGATTGGGAGGTCCGGGAAGGACCCTCCACGCCCTGGTATCAGCCCATGGAGAGTCGACACGGGACGTTGGGGAACGCGGTGCGCAGACTTCCCTGGGGCCGCAAGGCGTTCATCGCGGGGTCGAAGTTGGCCGAGGTACTGCGGCTCTTTCCGAAGGGCTCGGCGGAGGTGGTTCGACTCCTTGACCGAACCGCGGAGGCTTACGTCGCGGGCGGCAAGACGGGCATCTTCACGCCCCTGTACTGTTTCCTGGCCCGCAAACCCTAGTCGGCGCTGCGGTCAGGGCTTCGCGGCGCCGTTGCCGGGTCCGGATAGAACTGTCGGCAGTGTCGGCGGTATTTCCCGATGGGGCCGTCTGTCCTGCACAGCCGGGGAGGGGACCGGTAGCGCTTCCGGTCCCATATCACGATGTCCTGCAGGACGAACCGCCTCTCCTCGCGGAGGATGAAGACATTCAGCAGCCGGTGGCGCAGCGGCACGGGCAGGAAGCCCAGGCCCGAGATGAACCGCCCCGGTTTCCGGATCTCCCGCACCTGATTGACCATCGTCAACTCCACGAATTCGCCGTCGACGGGCGTCGTGAGCACCCACATGCGCGACCTTATGCCGACCGACTTCTCGTGAATCTCGACGAAGGAGTAGCCGAGTCCGTGGACGTGCGTGATGACCGAGACTTCGGAATGAATGTCCACCAGACCCAGGATCCGGCGCACCGCCTTGAAGTCGAAACAACTCTTCAGGTAGGCGCCGTCGACGGAAAAGTCGGTCGGCTCCACGTCGTGGTAGCCATGTGTGTACTCGAGGTGCTCCACGTCCACGGAGTTTTCCGTCGTCTCCTGGGGATGGCCTCGAAACCGCAGCTTGCAAGATCGGAGCCCCGTCCATTCCACACCGGTGGGCGGATCATCCGGCAGGTGCCACTGGGGGGCTCGGCCGCCGCTCCCCCACCAGGCGAAGATCATGCCGAGGATCTCGCGGGTCTCGTAGAGTTTCAACCTCGCGGCCTTCGGGGGCGGGGCATTGGGCGTGGCCACGCATTGGCCGGTGGTATCGAACTCGAATCCGTGGAAGGGACAGACGAGACAGCCGTCGCGCACGAGGCCGCCGGTCGTCGGTCCCATATGCGAGCCCAGGTGCGGACAGAAGGCGTCCGCCACGCAGATGCGGCCCTCGTCGTCGGCCCAGGCGACGATCTCCTCGCCCATCCACGTTTTCTCGATGAGCTTCGCGCGCTCGATGGACTCGCGGTGTCCGATGAAATACCAGCCTTCGGGAAACGGCGGCAGCTCATCGCTGTACGTAGCCATGCGGCGAACTTGCTTTCGGTGCAGTCGGTGCGTCAACCAGATTACGGTCGACCGCCGGAACGGATCTCGGGAAAGTGAGGAATACGGGCGATGAACCTGGACCCTACGCCGCGCATCTCGCTTCTCATGCTCCTCACCACGATGGCGGCCGCCCTGCCGGCCGCCGGTTCCGGCCAGACCGGGGTCCCGGTTCCGCGCTTCGAGATCACGTCCTCGCCGATCGAACTCACGGGCCTCGTCCGTCCCGGCGAATACCTCGGCGTGACCGGACCCCGGTCGGCGTGGCTCGGCCTGGAGACCGGAGAGGCGGAGTTGTGGATCCACCCCCTCAAGGTCGGAAACCGGTTCCGGCTCGGCTTCTCGACCCCGGCCTATGGAGCGCCGATCCCGGGTAGCGCCGTCGCGCGCACGGTGCACGTCCGACCCGAAATCACGACGATTGCCTACAGCCACGCGGCCTTCCAGGTGCGCCAGCACATCCTTGCGCCCGCCGAACTCCCCGGCCTCCTGGTCCTGCTCGAGGTGGACAGCCCCGAGCCGCTCGAGATCATCGCCGAGTTCGAGCCCGTGCTGAACTACATGTGGCCGGGGTCGCTCGGGGGGCAGTACGCCTACTGGGATGCGGAACGGCGCGCCTTCGTGCTGTCGGAGAGCCTGCAGGAGACGAACGCCGTCGTCGGATCGCCGTGGGCCGTGAACTCCGTGGAGCACCCGGCTCATCAACTGGGCGAGGTGCCGCGCACCATGGTGATCCCGGTCGACCCGGAGCGCGCGCGGCGGGAGTTCATCCCCATTGCGGTAGCGGGCGGAACGGCGCCCCGCGAGGAGGTCTTCGCCAGCTACGATCGGCTGATTGCCGAGGCGCGCTCGCTGTACGATGCGAAGCGGGCATGGGCCGACTCGGTGCTCGCCTCCACCGTCTCCATCGAGTCTCCGGATCCACAGCTCGACCTCGCCCTCGAATGGGCGAAGATCAACCTGGAGGAGCAGCGCGTCTGCAATCCCGACCTCGGGTGCGGGTTCGTCGCGGGCTGGGGCCTGTCGCGCAACGGGACCCGTCCCGGATTCGGCTGGTTCTTCGGTGGCGACGCCGCGCAGACGACCTTCGCCATGGATGCGCTCGGGCAGTGGGAACTGGTGGCGGAGGAACTCGCCTTTCTCGCGAAATACCAGCGCGAAGACGGCAAGATCACGCACGAAATCTCCCAGGCGGCCGCACGCATCCCGTGGTTCGACGTGTACCCGTACGCCTACTACCACGCGGACACGACCCCGTACTGGATGGTCGCGCTCTACGAGTATTGGCGGGCCAGCGGGGACGACGAACTGCTGCGGGAACTGTGGCCGGCCTACCGGCGCGCGTGGGAATGGTGCCTCAGCGCCGAGACGGATGGCGACGGCCTCATCGAGAACACCGTGGGCGGGCTGGCGGCGGTCGAGGTCGGCGGCCTCGGGTCCGCGCTCCACCAGGATATCTACCTGGCGGGCGTATGGGTCGCGGCCCTCGAGGGAACGGGGGTGCTCGCCGAGCGGATGGGCGATGCGGAGATGGCGGATCGGGCGCGGGAGATGGCTCCGCGTGCGCGGGCGAGCCTGAACGACGCCTACTGGCTCGAGGGCGTGGGACACCACGCGTTCGGCATCCTCGCCGACGGCGGTACCAACGACAACCTGACCGTGTGGCCCGCCACGGCGGCCGCGTTCGGACTGTTCGACGGGGCGCGCGCGCGATCGACCCTCGTCCGCCTCGCGGGCGACCGGATCTCGTCGGACTGGGGCGCCCACATGCTCTCGACGGAGAGCGAACTGTATCATCCGCTCCAGTACAACATGGGCACGGTGTGGCCCTTCGTGACGGCGTACGTGTCGTGGGCCCAGTACCGGTATCGGCGTCCCTGGGCGGGCTTCCACCTCGTGGACGCGGTGAAGCAGATGACCTTCGACTGGAGCCTGGGGCGCCACCCGGAGTTGCTCTCCGGCACGTTCTACCAGCCCCTCGACCAGACCGTCCCGCACCAGTTCTTCGCGACGTCGGCGTTGGTGACACCGCTACTGCGCGGCGTCATCGGCTGGGAGCCCAATGCTCCGCGCGGCAGGGCTCGACTTGCCCCGCAGCTGCCGCCGGACTGGCCGGAAGTGGCGGTGAGACGGCTCCGTGCCGGGGAGACGGCGACCGACATCGAAATCCTGCAACGGTGGACGGCGGCGGGCGGAGGGCGGCGCACGAGGCTCACGGCCTCCGGACCGCCCCTGACCTTCGAGTTCGTGCCCGACGTGCCGGCCGGGGCGCGCAGCGTGACGTACCGAGTGAACGGGGCCACCACGGAGTTGTCGCCCGACGGAAGCGTCGAAGTGACCGTTGGGGACGCGGCACCGGCGGGGAACCGGGCAGAGATCGTCGTCGCGTGGGAAGGCGGACTCGCCGTCGCCCCGCCCCGCATCGACCTCGAGCCCGGCCGGACGAGCGACGGCCTGCGAGTCCTGGACTTCAGAGCCGAGGCGGAGGCGTGGCTTCTCTCCCTGGAAGGGACGGCCGGCCACACCTACCGGATCGCGTTGTTCGGCACTCCGGTGGCTCTGTCGCCGGTCGTGCAGGGCCCCGCCCTCGTCTCGCGGCGGGGCGCTGGCGTCATCGAGGTCGAGTTCGCCGAAGGAGACGGCCGCGTTTCGGCGACGATCCGCCTGACACGGGCCGGACAACGGAGGCGTCCCGGAGCGTCAGTCGGCCAGCGCTCGGGCGAGCGTGTCCGTCACCTCGTCGATCTGCGCTTCGGTGATCACGAGCGGCGGCAGCAGCCGGATGACCGTGGTGCCGGCCGGGAGCGCGAGGACGCCGCGCTCCGCGAGAGCTTCCAGGTAGGGGCGGCAGCGCTCGCGGAGTTCGACGCCGATCATGAGGCCGACCTGCCGCACGGCGCGGACGCGGGGGGACGGGCGTCGGGCGAAGCGCTCGCTGAAGCGGGCGCCCAGCGCCTCGGCGCGCTCGTCGAGCCGCTCGTCCCGCATGTAGCGGATCGCGGCCAGGGCGGCAGCGCAGGCGAGCGGGTTGCCGCCGAAGGTCGTGCCATGCCGCCCGGGCGGCGGTTGCAGCCGTTCCTGCGCGATGACCGCCCCCAGCGGGACGCCGCCCGCGATCGCCTTGGCTAGGCAGAGCACGTCCGGCGCGACGCCGTAGCGATCGCAGGCGAACATGCGGCCGGTGCGGCAGAAGCCCGTCTGGATCTCGTCGAACACCAGCACCGCACCGGCCTCGTCGCAGATGCGGCGCGCCGCCCGCAGATAGTCCGGGCTGGCCGGCCGCACGCCTCCCTCTCCCTGCACCGGCTCGACGATCACCGCCGCCGTGTCCGGGCCCACCGCCGCCTCCAGCTTCTCGACGTGGTTGAAGGGCACGAACGAGAACCCCGGTACGAGCGGCTCGAACGGCTCGCGGTACTCCTTCTTGTGCGTCGCGCTCAGCGCCCCGAGCGTGCGACCGTGGAAGCCGCGCATCGCGGACACGACCCCCGCCCGTCCCGTCGCGAGCCGCGCGAACTTGATCGCGGCCTCCACCGCTTCCGCCCCCGAGTTGCAGAGGAAGGCGCGCGTGAGTCCCGCCGGCGCGACGGTAACGAGTTCGGCGAGCAACCGCGCCCGGACGTCGTTGTAGAAGATCCCGGGACAGGAAACGAGCACGCGCGCCTGCTCCGCCACCGCCTCGGCGACCGCCGGGTTGGCATGGCCGACGCTCGCCACGCCGATTCCGCCCACGCAATCGATGTAGCGGCGGCCCTCGTCGTCCCACACGCACGCGCCCTCGCCCCGCACGATGGTGATGTCCCGCTTCGGGAAGACCTCGAGCGCGTAGGTCCGTTCTGTCTCTCTCGCGTTCATCCGATCACCGTGCCCCGTCCGGCCAGCGCCTCCGTGACCGGCTGTTCGATGCGCCCGTCCGCGATCACGACGCGTGTCGTGCCGGACTCCACCAGTCGCCGCAGGGCGAGCAGCTTGCGCTTCATGCGCCCGGCGACCTCGCCCTCCCTGCGGACAAGCTCCGCACGGGAAAGACGCTCGACGACCGACGCCGGATCGTCCGGGTCCTCCAGGAAACCGGGCGCCTCGATCAACTGGATCACGCAATCCGCGCCCAGTTCGGCGCCGAGCAGGGTCACCACGTCGTCGTTCTCCGAGTTGATCGCCACGTTGTGTTCGTCGATCAGGGGCACCGTGACGACCGGCGTGAAGCCGCCGTCGAGGAGCAGCCGGAGCAGTCTGCGGTTCACCTCCATCGGCTTCCCGGACAGGTCCCGTTTGATCAGCGTCTTGCCGCCCTCTCGCACCCGGATCCCCCGGTTACGGCGCCCGCGCACGAGCGCGCCGTCGAGCCCGGTGAGCCCGACCGCGTTCACGCCGTGACCCTGCAGCAGTTCCACGATGCGCTTGTTTCGCAGACCCGCGTACGCCATGAGCATCACGTCGATCAGGTCGCGGTCGGACTGTACGCTCTCGTGTCCGGACACCGACGTGAGGACGCGCTTTTCGACCCCGAGCCGCCGGGCCAGGGAATCGCGCAGCGCGTTCGCGCCGTGCACGATGACGAACGGACCCGACAGGCCCGCCAGGTCGCGGGCGATCCCGTCCAGGTTGATGGTCGCCCCGCCGCCGATCTTGACGATGTGCAGCCCGCCGGACTCACCCGGCATCCGTCCCGGCATCGGTCCTGGCATCGGTCAGAACGTCCCGATGGCGCCGTTCGCGACCGGCGTCCACGCCCGCCGTCCGTCCGACGCCGGATGCGAATCCGGATAGGGCGCCGAGCACAGGATCCGCACGCCGTCCCCGCGGGAGGCATGCATCCGGAAGTAGTCCGGCTCCTCGCTGAACCGGGTCGCGAAATGGACCCGCCGCGACGCGTCGGCGACGATCAGATTCATCGCCCGCACATAACGGGTGCGCTTCTCGATGGCATCGAGTCCCCGCTCCAGCGCCCGGCCCATGTCTCCGCCGCCGAAGCGCTTGATGAAGTTGAACACCTTCTCCGCGCCGATCCGCCCGCGCTCCTTGATGCGGACGCCGTGCAGTTCTCCGTTGAAGATGAAGGCGCGTTCCCCGTCGAAGAACGGCATGTTGTTCTCCACCCGGATCCCTTCCCCGCGATAGGCGCTCCTCGCGTGGGCAAGCAGAAGCGTCGTCCGCCCGGACGGCGCCGCGGCGTCCTCCCACACCGGCGAGATGTCGCGGTAGACGCGCCACCCGTCGGCAGCGATCCACGCGCATCCCCACCCGTCGCCCTGATACTCGCGGCTCTCCCGGGAGATCTGCGCGAAGGCGGCGAGGTGCGACGCCATGTCGAAGGGCTCATCGCTGCGGACGCAGAGGATGCGGCACACGATTCGGCTCCCCGCGCCGCAGTCAGGCCGGATGCAGCCCGGGGAACTTGAGCCCCCGCGACTCCGGCAACCCGTGCATCACGTTGAACGCCTGTACCGCCTGTCCCGCCGCTCCCTTCATGAGGTTGTCGATCGCGCTCAGGACCACGACCCGGTTCGAGAGCGGATCGCGCTCGAAGCCCACGTCACAGAAGTTCGCGCCCGCCAGGAGGTTGGGGTCGGGATAACGGTGGATGCCGCTCCGCTCCTTGACGATGCGCACGAACGGTTCGTCGGCGTACGCGGCCCGGTAGATCTTCCACAACGCCTTCTCGTCGAGCTCACGGTTCAGGAATACGTGACAGGTGGCGAGGACGCCGCGCACCATCTCGACCGCCGTCGCGGAGAAATGCACGTCGCCGCCGAGGATCGTCCGGATCTCGGCGGCGTGGCGGTGGCCCGTCGGCCGATACGACCGCATGGCGCCGCTGCGCTCCGGGTGGTGGCTGCCCTCGCTGGCGCGGTTGCCGGCCTCGCTCGAGCCCACCTTCACCTCGATCACGGCGGAATCCGCGACCCCCTCCCGGTACAGCGGAAGCAGCCCGAGGATCGAGGCCGTCGCGTTGCAGCCCGCGCACGCGACGAGATCCGCGCCCGCCAGGGACTCGCGGTTCACTTCGGCGATCCCGTACACGAAGGACCCCAGGAGGTCCGGCCGCGGATGCGGCCGGCCGTAGAAGCGCTCGTAGTCCGCGCCGTCCGGGAGCCGAAAATCCGCCCCCAGATCGACGATCCGCCCCGCCAGCGACCGAAACTCGTCGATGCGGCGGGACGACTCCCCGTGCGGGAGACAGAGGAAGAGCACATCGCACTCCGACAGCTCGTGGAGCGTGCAGAAGCGCAGCCGCGTGACGCCGCGCAGGTTGGGGTGGACCCGCTGCGCGAACCGGCCCGCGAAGCGCTCGGAAGTGATCTGCCGCACCTCGACGTCGGGATGGCCGAGCAGGAGCCTCAGCAGCTCCCCGCCGGCGTAGCCGGACCCGCCCGCAATCGACGCACGGATCATCGGTTCGCCGCCCGCTCCGGCGAGACCGTGTACGACACGATCCGCTCCGGAATGTTCACGCCCGTCGCCTCGATGCTGTTTCGGAACTCCATCGTGTAGTTCACTTCGTTCACGAGCAGTCCGCCGTCGCTCTCGAACAGGTCCACGGCCACCACGCCTCCGCCCACGGCCTCCGCCGCGCGCAGGGACAGTTCCCCGATCTCGCTCGTCACCGGACAGTTCGACGCCGTTCCGCCGCGGGCCGTGTTCGTGATCCAATGCTCGGACGACCGGTAGATGGCCGCCACGCAGTCCCCGCCCACGACGAACGCGCGGATGTCGCGCCCGCCCTTCTCAACGTACTTCTGCACGAAGAAGATCGAGTGATGGTAGCTGCCCAGGATCGCCTTGTGTTCGAGGACCGTCTCCGCCGCGTGCCGGTCGTTGATCCTCGACAGCAGGCGGCCCCATGAGCCGACCGCGGGCTTGAGGACGACGGGATAGCCGAGTTCCTCAATCGCCTCGAGCGCGGAGGCCTCGGTGAACGCGACTCTGGCTTCCGGCTGCGGCACACCGCATTCCCGCAGCGACGCCGCGGTGAGGATCTTGTCCCCGCAGCGGCGCGACACTTCGTAACGGTTGACGCAATCGAGACCGGCCCCCTCGAACAGCCGCAACGCGTGCATGGCGCGCGAATGGTTGATGCAGCGCTCAAGAACGACGTCGACGTCCGGGACCGTCCGGAAGTCGAACGCGAGCTTGCGGTCGTCCAGAAACACCAGTTCCACGTCGCTGCGCCCGCGCAACTCCGCGATCAGCAGCTTCTCGTCCTTGCGGATGAGGGAATGAAGAAAACCGACTCTCATTCGCCCCAGTCCTCCTCGGCGTCCGGCGCCTCACCGAGAGTGATGGGGTCGAGCGCGAGGATCTCCAGTTCGACGCCGCAATCCTCGCATTCGAGCAACTCGCCCTCGACGGGGTCGTCGGAGATCGTGGGTTCCGCCGCGCATACGGGACATTCCGGCATGCCGTCCATCCTCCCTTGAGGTTGTTCGCGCTGGGTTCTCCGTACGGAAAGAAACCTGAGTACCGTCAAACCGCCGCGGGGTTCCGGAACGGAAGCCGCAGCAGCAGAAAAAGCCCAATGGCCAAAGGTTCAAGGAGCAGAATGTACCATGGCCAGCCGGGAAAGAAATCGAGCAGCGTGGACCCCGGAGGTTTCTCGATCAGGTATAGATAGTTCGACCCGAAGAGCCGGTTTAGCGGAAAGACGACGGCCGCGTACAGGTTCAGCAGCCCGAACACAATCCACGGATCGCGGGCCGTCGGCCGATAGCCTTCCACCATCACCGCCCACACACCGGCGATGACGACGGCCCCGTGCGAGCCCATCGTCTCGAAGAAGGTGAAGTGCATGACGCCGAATTCCGCCTCCGGGGTCAGCACGGCCTGCACCGCCCCCGCCACACCCAGGAAGTACATGAGACGGAGAACCCCGGGTCGTCGGGTCCACAGCCCATAAATCGTAATCCACGCCATGGCGCTGCAGAGGTGCAGCGGTATGTCGTTCTGTACCGTCCAAAGCCCCGTCGCGGCCTTCCAGATGTGCCTCGCAACGAGGAGGAGGAAAATCGCGAGACCCAGCGTCACGCGGAGGCGGCGGCGACCCCGCTCATCGGCCCGCAGACCGACGCGAATCAGACAAGTGCCGACCACCGCCAGGGCGCCGATGGTTACAAGGTGAACCGGACCGAAGAGATCGAACGGCACCCGTGCCGTCCCGAAGAACCCGCCCATGTCAGCCTGTCGCGCCGCGCCGTCCGACCCGGTACGTCACGGGTTCACGCCATCCGCGTCCGCGAGGGAGGAGGTCGGGATCTCTGGACCCTCGACCCGCTGCCCATCTCGCAGCGTCACGTACGCCTCCATGGCGTAGTAGGCCGGCAGGCCCAGCGCGGCCAGCCGGTCGGCGGTATCCCGGTTGCGCTCGACGACGCGCTGCCAGAACTCGCGCGGATCCGGTCCGGGGAAGGGCGCCGAATCCTTCTGCGACTCGTGCCGGAAGATCGCCTGGACCTTGCCGCGGAGTTCGGCTTCGGATAGCGGCACGAAGACGGTCGCTTCGTCCAGGTCCCACTCCTGCCACGCCCCGCGGTAAAGCCAGAGCCACGGCGGATCGCCGCTGTAGCCGGCGAGCGCCGCGTCGACCGTCTCGAGGCACATGCGGTGGGTGCCGTGCGGATCGGACAGGTCCCCGGCGGCGAACACGATCGTCGGCCGCACCTCCTCGAGGAGTTGCGCGACGATTTCCACGTCCTCCGACGTGATCGGGTTCTTTCTCACCTCTCCCGTCTGATAGAACGGCTGGTTCAGAAAGCGGGCCCGGTCGGCGGAGAGTCCGAGCGATTCGATCGCGGCCGTGGCCTCGGTCTCGCGGATGATGCGCTTGAGTTGCTGAACCACGCCCGGATCGACGTCCCCCGGCTCCTTGCGGGCGAGCCGGTCCTCGAGCGACCGCAGCACCCCCTCGAGGTTCGCGGCGTCGCCGAGATCGATGATGCCCGCCGCGCGCCGCAGGAAGTCCAGGTAGCGGCGCACCTCGTGATCGAAGACGGCGATGTTCCCGGAAGTCTGGTACGCTACGGTGACGCGGTTGCCGTTCTCGACCAGCTTGCGCAGCAGTCCGCCCATCGAGATCACGTCGTCGTCCGGGTGGGGCGAGAAGACGACGATGTCCTGGCCGCGCGGCAGCCGGCTCTTCCCCCGGATCCTGGAGATGAGGGCGTTGAAGACCTGTCCGTTCAGCGGCCCGGCCGAACCGTGCCGGGAGGTGAGCGGGGCGAGGTGGTTCGCGCGATAGTCGTCGGTCCCGAGGTGGAGAATCGACTTGTCGGTGCGTTCGCTCAGCCAGATGACGGCCGCGGTCTCGCGCTCCGTCGTCCACTCGACATCGCCCACGAGCCACGGCGTGCGGACGCGGGTGAGATCGGAAGCGGCGGCCGGATCGAGATAGACCGTCGCGGCGGCGTGTTGCTGGAGGAAGGTCGCGGCGACGTCCGCGTGAACCTCCCCCTCGACGGCTCGGCGCACGATCTCGGCTTTGTGCTCTCCCGTCGCGATGAGGACGATTTCCCGCGCCTCGAGGATCGTGGCCACGCCCATCGTGATCGCCTGCGGCGGCACGTTCTCCTCGCCGAAGAAATCCGACGCGGCATCGCTCCGGGTGACGGTGTCCAGGTAGAGCCGCCGGGTGCGGGAGTCGCGCTCGGACCCCGGCTCGTTGAAGCCGACGTGGCCGCTGCGCCCGATCCCGAGAATCTGGAAGTCGATGCCGCCTGCCTCCCGGATTCGGCGCTCGTATTCGACGCAGTGCGCCTCGACCTCCGCTTCCGGCACGTCGCCGCGCGGAATGTGACAGTGCTCCGGGGCGATGTTCACGTGATCGAACAGGTACTCCCGCATGTAGCGGCGATAGCTGTGGAAGCTGCCGGGCCGCATCGGGAAGTACTCATCGAGGTTGAAGGCGACCGCGTTGGAAAAGTCGAGTCCTTCGTCCCGGTGCAGGCGGATGAGTTCCCGATAGACGCCGACGGGCGTGGCGCCGGTCGCGAGGCCGAGAACGGCGGGGCGCCCGTTCTCGGCCCTCTTCCGCAGGAGCGCCGCGATCCGGCCGGCGACCTCGGCGGCGATGCTGTCGTGGTCCGGCATGATCCGGACCGTCACCCGTTCCCTGCGCGCGTGCGCAGCGGCGCTCATCCGCTCAGCCGCCGGCCGTGGCGTCTCCACGCGACGCCGGGGGGCGCGACACTAGGGGACCTTCTGCTCCGGAAGCAGCAAGAACCGGGCGTACTGGTCGGTCCGGAGGTATCGGACGGCGGCCTCCCGCACCTGCTCCGCGGTCCAGCGTTCGATCCACTCGTAGCTCGGGATCCCGTTCAGGTCCCGGCCGGCCCGTTCGAAGGAGGCCAGTTGCGACAGCCAATACCGGTTCTCCTGCAGGTTCGTCTCCTTCGTGCGCCGCTGCGTCTCACGGACCTTGTCGACGGTCTCCGCGTCCGGTCCCTCCGCCTTCAGGCGTTCGATCTCCTCGAACACGACGTCGGACAACTCCTGCGCGCGTTCCGGATCCGAGCCGAAGGAGATGGAGAAGCGGTACTCCTCATCCGGCCGGTAGCTCAGCGACCCGCCGACGCCGACGCCGTAGGTCCCGCCGAGGTCTTCGCGCAGAACCTCCCGCAGGCGGATGTCCAGGACGTCCGCCATGGCCGAGATCGCATTCGATTCTTCAAGGGAGTATTCCGCCTGGCCCGCGAAGATGATCTGCGTGCGGCTCTGTGGCTCCAGACCCTTGTACACCGTCGTTTCGATCGTCCCCGCCGGCGGATCGATTCCGAGATCGCGCCAGTTCTCGACACGCCCGAGATTCGGAAGCGCCCCGAGATACTGCTCCACGAGCGGCCGGATCGTCGCGAGATCGAAAGCCCCCGTGAAGTAGAACGTGAAGTCGCTCGCGTCCGCGAAACGGTCGCGGTAGAGGTCGTAGGCCGCATCGAGGTCGGCCTCTTCGAGGCTGCTCGCGAGCTGCGACAGCCGCAGGACCCTCGGGTGCCCCTGGGACATCGTGGCCGAGATCGTGTCGGAGAACACGAAGTTGGGATTTGCGCCCACGTTTGCGAGCATCGCCATCTGTTGGGCCTTGAGCGCCTCGAACATCGTCTCGTCCCTGCGTGGCGCCGAGAAGTACAGGTACATGAGCTGGAACGCCGTTTCCGCGTCCTGCGGAGACACCGACCCTCCCAGCCCCTCGGAGAGCGACCCCACCGAAGGCGAGACCCGTACCGCCTTCCCGGCCAGCTTCTTCCCCAGCGCGGTCTGATCGAAGTCGCCGACGCCGGACCGGCTCACCACGTTCAGCGCGAACGAGACGCGCCGGAAGAGTTCGTCGGATACGAGCGATGTACCCCCGGGACTGGTCGCGGAGAAGAGGATCTCGTCGTCCTTGAAGTCGGTGGGTTTCAGGACGACCCGGACGCCGTTCCCGAGGGTCCATATCGTGACGCCCACGTCGTCGAGGACTTCTTCGCTGGCGACGGGCATTCCTTCGGGGACGACGGGGAGGAGCGGGGCGTCGGCCGCCTCGTCCTCGTAGGCCTCGACCTCCCTCCCGCCCACCGCGGCGAACACGCTCAGAAGGTCGTCCTCGGTGGGGGGCTCCAGGCCCGCTTTCGCGGGTGCGCTGGCGAGGACGACACGTCCCTGCTCGGCCAGCCACGCCTGCGCGATGCCGTTCGTCTCCTCGAGCGTGATCGCCGGCAGGAAGGCGTCCACCAACTCCATCTGCGTCTCGAGATCCGGGTAGGCGCTCCCCTGGAGAAACACCTGTATGTAACGGCCCGCGAGCGCGGCGGACTCCTGGTTCTCCCGCTCGGCCAGGCGGCGCTCGTATCCCCGCCGGGTGTTGGTCTTTTCGCGGTCCAGCTCGCTGGCGGTAAAGCCGTTCTGAACCACGCGCTCGGCTTCGGTGAGGAGAGCTTCGAGCCCGCGCTCGATCCCTCCCTCGGCGACGAGCGCGACGAGCTGGTAGGCATCCACGCCGCGCGCGAACTGTCCCTGGCCGGAAAAACTGACCATGAACGGCGGGTCGGCCTGGAGCCGGAGCTCGTTCAGCCGCGCGTTCAGCATGCCGGAGTAGAGCCCTTCGACCAGGCTGCGGCGGAAGTCGCCGATTGTGCCGCGCGGGGCGGGTGGCTGCTTGTACAGCACGCCGACCTGACTTCCCTGCGCTTCGGGGTCGGTCACGATCGTGACGAGCGGCGGATGGTCGATCGGGACTTCGGCCGCGATCCGGGGACGCGGCTCCGCGGGTCCGGTCAGCCCCCCGAACCGCTCGCGAATAGTCGCTTCGATCTCGGCGCCATCGAAATCGCCGACGGCGACGATCGCCATCAGATCCGGCCGATACCAGTCTTCGTAAAAGTCGCGCAGCCGCTCTGCGGGGGCCGTCTCGAGAATCTCCGTCTTCCCGATCGGGAGACGCTCCGCGTACAGCGACCCCTGGAAGAGGACCGGGAACTGCTGGTCCTGTATCCGCGCTCCGGCCCCTCGCCGTCCGCGCCACTCCTCGATCACGACGCCGCGCTCCTTGTCGACCTCCTCCGGGTCGAAGCGCACGCCCTGGGCCCAGTCCTCGAGGATCCGGAACGCGGTGGCCAGCATCTCCGGGTCGTCCATCGGTACCTGGAGCATGTAAACCGTCTCATCGAAGCTCGTGTAGGCGTTGATGTCGGGGCCGAACTGCATCCCGATCGACTCGAGATAGTCGACGAGCGCCTGCTTCTCGAAGTTCTCCGTCCCGTTGAACGCCATGTGCTCGACGAAATGTGCGAGCCCGAGCTGGTCCTCGTCCTCGAGGATGGAGCCCGCGTTCACGACGAGGCGCAGCTCCGCCCGGTTTTCCGGCTGATTGTTCTCGTGCACGAAATAGCGCAGGCCGTTGTCCAGGGTCCCGGTGATCACGACCGGGTCGGGCGGAATCGGATCCGTCGGGGCCGGGGCCTGCCCCGCCGCTCCGGAAGCGGAGAGGGAGGAGAAAAGGACGACGGCGATCGAAACGAAGGCGACGCCGGCCAAGCGGGACATCTTCATCGATAACTCTCGGCAGAGGGAGTGAACTTCGGAATGGAAGCCACAAAGATAGTCGACCTCCGCGGGAAGCGCATATCGCATATGCCAGCCCCCGGAAAACTCGATTTCGGCGATCTCGATCTGCACCTGGCGGATCACGCGTCGCGACGGTTGGGCGACCCCGAACTGCCCGACCCCACGCTTCTGAAGCGGTCACTCGAGAGAGAAGTATCGATCGTGCGCGACGACCTTTCGTTCACCATCGGAGGCGAAGCCGCGGTCGACATCTTCAACGCGCCCGGGGACGAAGATCCCGCCGGAGTGTTCGGTCCACCGATGGACGACACACCCGAGCCGACGGCGTTCGAACTCCCGGCTCCGATTCACTTCACCGCGGACTCGGCGTGGCTCGCGTACCGGGCCTCGGCGAAAGTGGAGGCGAACGGGGGGTTCAAGGCCGCGAAGTTCGCGTTCGCGGGCGAGGCGGACGGGGCCGCGTCGATCCTCTTCCACGACTACCGGCGTCACGATGCGGAGGACTTCGTCGGCACCGCGGTCGCCCGTGATCTGGCTACGCCCCGTTTCGTCATCTCCGCCGCGGACGTTCGGGCGCTGTCGCCGGGTGAGGCGCTCGCGCTCGAAGTGAACGGGCAACTGAATGCGGCCCTCACCCTGAAGTGGTCCGACGCGTTTACCGGCAACATCGGCGCCCTGAGTCGGCTGCTCGCGCCAGGGGAGGACTTCGGCGTCAAGGTTGGCGCGAGCCTGAGGGCGAGCTTCAAGATCGGGATCGAAGACCACTTTCTCGTCGTGTTCTCGCGCCGCAAGCCCGGCGAAATCCGGGTCTCCGTGCGGAAGTCGGACCGCGACCGGCTGGGCGTGCGCGCCGCGGCCCGCGTCAGCGTCCGATTCGCGGACAGGGGGCAGGCCGAAGAGGCGCTGCGGGCCGCCGTCGAAGCCCTCCTCGGGGAGCCGCTGGAACAGGTCAGAGCGATCCTCGACAAGGCTCGGGTGGGGGACCTCGACCCGGGCGAACGCGCCACGGCGGAGAGGCTGGTCGACCGCTTGGGGCTCGAGCACCGTCGGCTTCGGCTCGATGCACTGCGGAAGAGAGTCGAGCGCCTCGAGAAAGATGCGGCCGAACTCATCGTAAAGATGGCGAAGCAGCAAGTCCGGTTCGGGGTGGATTTCGACTACAGCCGGACCCGGACCGACGAAGTGCTCATCGAAGCGACTTTCGACGAGAAGCGGCTGGGGAGCGGGTTCGACGCGCTGCACCGGGCGATGCTGGGCGGCCACTTCGGAGGGGTGCTCGAGGACGGCGCCTCCGGAGCGGCCAACGGGGTGGCGCTGCATCGGTTCCTCCAGCAGGAGACGGTCAGGAGGCAAAAGTCGTGGGGCGTTTCACTCGATGTCGGCGACTTCCTTCGCGTGGGCGGGAAGGCCCGGAGCTATGTGCGGGGGACGATGCGGCGAGACCGCCGCCTGGACCGCAGCCGCTTCAGCTTCACCGCCCTCGACGGCTATGTCGGCAAGTGGGGTGGGGAGACGTGCGAGTGGAAGACGACGCTGACCGCGAAGTCGAGGGACTGGACGCCCGGCGGAGCGCCTGGCGCCGATGCGCTGGACTACTCGCTGGGCTTCCTGGTGCGGTACGGGAAGCGACGGCTATCGAGCCGCGACGCGGGACGTCTCGTGGATCTCGCCGTCCTCTGGGGCAGTGTGACGGCGGGCGGCGCTCGCGCGGCACGGGAACGCCTTGAGCGCGTGGCGGAAAGCCGCGGGGACGTGAAGGTCTCATTTCAGCTCGGCTTCAGGAAGTCGACCTTCGGAATCCTGCTCGCGCTGCTCGCGAGAGGCGACGCGCGCGGGACCGGTCTTGCACTCGCGCGGGCCGTCCCCCGGGTGGCCGCGGAACCGGGGCGTGACACGCCCGTCGTCCGGCAGCTCCTGTACGGCGACCTCTGGCGAGAGTATCTGGAAGACCCCACGCTCTCGGCCGGCGAACTCGCGGCCGCCGCGGCGGAGGCGGCGCGTCGGGCGGGCCACGCGGGTCTGGCCGGATTCGAGCGCCGGATGCGACACTGGTGGACGGTGGGAGACCTGGCCCGAAAGAACGGGGAGACGCGCGAACGCTGGGCGGATCTCGCCCGGGGCGCCGCGCGGCTTCGGGACGCCATATCCGGCGGGGGCCCGCACACCGAAGTAAGGGAGGCGGCCCGGTTGCTGGGCCGGGGCTGGGAGCATGCCTTTCACCAGCGCGCCCTCGGCGTCTATCTCGTGGAGGCGGTTCGCGCGCACCCGCACCTGTGGGGGGCCGTGAACCGCTCGCTTCGGGTCGAATACAGGGAAGGGGAGGAACGCGTGGTGCTCAACCTCAGTTCGACATGAGATGGCGCGGCGTCTTCACGCTCGCGAAGGTCGTCGCCTGTATCCTGGCGACCGTCGCCGTCATTGCGGCGCTCGCCTGGTCGCAGGCCCAGCCCTCCACCTCGACCGTGGTTGATGCGGCGGGCGGCGTCGGCGTGGCATCGTCCGCGCCCGGGGACCGGCCCGCCTGGGCGCCGGAGGACTGGGCGATCTTCGAAGAGAAGGTGCGCTTCGCCGCGGAGCGCGGGCTCGCGGAGATGGACCCGGGCGACGCCATCGTTCAGTTGGCGGAGACTTTCGTCGGGACGACGTACGAACCCGGCACGCTCGAGGTCCCCGGCCCCGAGCGCCTCGTGATCAACTTCCGCGAACTCGACTGCGTGACCCTCGTCGAGACCGTCCTCGCCCTGACGCGGTTCGTCCGCGAGGAGGGTGTCGAGGCCCTCTCGGATCCCCTCGGCGCGCAGGCCGGCTACGAGACACATCTGACGGCGCTCCGATACCGCGGGGGCCGGCTCGACGGGTACCCGAGCCGACTCCACTACTTCTCGGAGTGGCTCGCGGACAACGAAGCGCGGGGAATGGTGCGCATCGTGACCGGCGAGCTGGATCCGGCCATGGATCCGGGGCCGGTGAACTTCATGTCCCGGCACCCGGAAGCGTATCGGCAACTCTCCGAGCCCGGCGTGCTCCGGGCCATCGCGGCCACGGAGGCCCGGCTCGACGAAGGACCCGGTCGGGAATACGTGCCGCAGGACCGGATCGCGCGAGTGGCGGACCGGATCCGCGACGGCGACGTGATCGCGGCCACGTCGACCGTCGAAGGGCTGGACGTCGCCCACACCGGATTCGCCGTGTGGCGGGACGGGGCGCTTCACCTCCTTCACGCCCCCCTCGTCGGCAGGTCCGTGGAAGTCTCGGAACGCCCCCTCGCGGAGCGGATCCTCTCCATCGACTCCCAGGACGGCATCATGGTCGCGCGCCCCCTGCCGCCCCGCGAGTAGCACCCGCGGCCCCGCCATCATGGCCGGGGCCGCTCCGCGCCTCGACCGCCCACGCTCGACGGCTAGTTGATCGTGTAGGTCATCCCGGCCTTGATGCGGCGCCCCTTCGGATCGTGCGTGAGGCCGTCGTACGCCCCCTCCTGATTGACGAGCGGCGGCGCCGTATCGAACAGGTTGAAGCCCGTCACGAAGGCGTCGATGCTGTCCGTCAGCCTCATCATCAGCGTGGCATCGAAGGTGCCGAAGGCGTCGATGACGCGGTGCGCGTAGGTCGGATCGCCCGCGTTGAGGTCGTCCTCGTAGGAGGAGATGTAGTTGACGTGGCCGATGGCCGAGTAGCGCTGGCCGTGGTATCCGACCGATGCGGACCACTTCCACCTGGGCAGCGGCCAGGCGAGCGGGTTGAAGCGGTTGAGCTTCCCGGCCCCCTCCGTCGCGCTCACCAGCTCCACATTGTTGAGCTGGAGCGCCTTGATGTCGTAGGTGCGCGTGTAGGTGCCGTCGATGCCGAGCGAAAGCTCGCCGTTTCCGAGCGTGCGGCGCGTGGACAGACTCCAGTCGAAGCCGGAGGTCTGCATGCCCGGCCAGTTGATGAGGTCGATCTGGATGCGTTCGATGAGGGCCGAGTCGCAGGTCCCCGTGTTCCACCCGTCCGGACACTTCACGAATTCCTGCACGGCGGCGCGGCTGGCCCCTCCCTCGTGATAGAGGCGCGTGATGCTCGAATGGGGAATGACGTTGATCACGTCCCTGAAGTCGTACGCCCAGTAATCGAACGTCGCCTGCAGGCGGCTCGGGAAGTGGAAGAAGATGAGCCCGGCGTTACCGGTCAGGGCGCGTTCCGGCTCGAGGTCGGTGTTTCCGAAGGTGTCCACCGCCTTGTAGACGTCGACTTCCTGCACGTACTCGAGCGCCGTGATCGGATCCGTGTTCACGTCGTCCACCGACGGGACGCGGAACGTGGACTGCAGCGACCCGCGCAGGGACAGTTGGTGGTCGGCCGATTCGCTCAGCTTCAGCCGAAGGGACAGCTTCGGGTCGAAGCTGCTCGCGACATCGTGGAACTCGTAGTTGGCGGCCACCTGCGCGTCGAACCGGTCCCCGAAGCTGAGCGGAATCTCGCCGTAGAAGCGGTGCACCGTCTGCCCGTCTTCATAGGGGAAATACCCGGTCGTGAAGGTGAACGGCCCCGCCTGCTCGAGGCAGCTCCGGTCCCCGGGCACCGGGCACGGGTTGATCGCCTGGTTGCCCGGGTCGTTGGGGGTCCCCGTCACGTCGAAGCGCCGGAACTGGTAGCCGAGGGCGTAGCCGAGCGCCTCCGTGAACTGGCCCGTGAACGTGGCCTCCGCCACGAACAGGTCGGCCGTGTTGAAGAGATCGACTTCCTCGTTGATCCAGTCGATGAGTTCCGCCGAGTTGCCCCCGCCGGCCACGTAGGCCGGGTTGTCGGCGTCGGTGTACCGCGTCCCCGGCTGCTCGGCGCGCTGGAGCGCGTTGCTGAACGGGTTGTAGAACATGCAGTCGCCCTGTCCGGCCACGGCGCCGCCCGTCGGGCCGAGCGACATGCCGGAGGGCGAGGTCGGGTCCACGACGACGTCGACGCCGCAGTTCGGGCCCCCGAAGCCGCGGAAGGCGAGGTGTTTCCGGTAGGCGTACTCGGCGGGCTGGTTCACGTTGCCCGTCGCCCGCGAGTAGCTGACCGAGATGTCGAGATGGCCGTCGGTCGCCTCGAAGTACCGGTCCAGCGAGGCCGCGATCCTCTGGGTGCGCGACGATCGGTGCAGCGTGCGTCCGGGGCCGCTGTTCCCCACCAGTCGCCCGTAGAAGTACCAGTCGTTCTCCAGGCAGTCGGCGGCGGAGGCGAATCCGGCGTGGGCCGCGTTGGCGGCGCAGAACGCCTGGCGCCCCGGGTTCGCCGACGGCACGATCTGGTTGCCGTCGTACAGCGAGATCGGCGGGAACGAGGGCGTCGTGAGCCAGTTGGGGATCGTGGCTTCGGACCACAGGCCCTCGAGGTGGAGCGTCGTGCCCGTGCCCAGTTCGGTGTTGAGTTCACCGAAGGCGCGCACGTGGGTCTGGGCATCGACGAGGTTGTCGTACGGCTGGTAGCGGAAGCGGCAGGTGACGCCTTCGTCCACGCCGCCGAAGTTCTCGCAGTCCGGGTCGACGAACAGGCTCGGGTTGGCGCCGAACTGCGAATCGATGAGCGTGCTCACGAACTGCCCGGGGGTCTCGTTCCCGGTCAGCGTGGGCATCAGGAACGCGCCGGGATTCCCGTAGTAGGACCATCCACCCCCGCCGGGTCCCGGATAGGGCCGCAGCCCCCAGTCCCGCTCCTGCGGCATGAGTTCCCGCCGCGCCGCCCACTCGGCGGACAGCACCACGTTCGTGGATCCCCCGAGGTTGCCGCCCCAGATCGCGGCCGCGTTCGAGTCGCCGGCTCCGTTGAAGTAGTCGTGCGCCGCGGTGACCTCGAAGCCCTCGAAGTCCCGCCGCGTGACGAAGTTCGCCACGCCGGCCACCGCGTCGGAGCCGTAGATCGCCGAGGCGCCCTCCTTCAGCACCTCGATGCGGTCGAGGGCGATGGACGGAAAGGCGTTCACATCCACGAACCGCCCCCCCGGCAGTCGGGACGGTGTGTAGACCTGCCGCCGTCCGTTCAGCAGCACCAGCGTTCGCGAAGCCCCCAGGCCCCGCAGGTTGACGCTGGCCACGCTCTCCGGGATGAGCGCCCCGCTGCGGTTATACCAGCTGTTGCGTTCCCCGAGGGAACCCTGGTTCGCCCCGAGCCGCTTGAAGAAATCCACGACCAGCGGCGAACCCTCTTCCTGCAGCGTTTCGCGGCTGGTGACATCGACCGCATAGGGAAGATTGATGGGCGGCGCCTCGAAGTTCGTGCCCGTCACCACCGCGGTCAGTTCCGCGAGCGTCACGGTCCGCAGGGAGACGAGTGCCACGTCGACCACGGTCCGCTCACCCGCCGTCACCTCGACGCCCGTCCGCGTCTCGATCGCGAAACCGGGATAGACGAACCGCAGCGAATAGCTCCCCGGCGGGAGTCCCGTCACGTCATAGACCCCCTGCCCGGAGGTGAGCGCCGTGCGCGTCTCGCCGCCGAGCGCCGGTCCGGTCGCCGTCACGCTCACCGTGGGCAGGGCGAGACCGTCCTCGCCCGTGACAGTCCCGCCGATCGCGCCTTCCTGCGCGATCACGGTCGATGGACACGCAAGTGCGAGCGCCGCGACGGCGCGCGTTCCGAGTCTTCTGAACATGGTGTTGCCCTTCGTTATCGGTTCGATGTCGGTTCGATCATCGGATCTCCGGAAAGCCGTCCGGGGGACGGCGGTGTCGTGTCGCCTGTTCGTACCCGTAGGCGAGCCGAAAGAGAACCCCCTCGTCGTACGGCCGCGCGAGAATCTGCAGTCCCGCCGGGAGCGTGCCGCGCGCGTATCCCATCGGGACCGTGATCGCGGGCATGCCGGTGGCGGGGGCCACGCGCTGGCTGTTGTCGCCGCAGTACTCCTCGTCGCCCCTGTCGATATGGGCGGGGATGCAGAGCCACGACGGGTACAGGATCGCGTCCAGGCCTTCGGCATCCATCGCTTCCACGAGGCTCGCCAGGTAGGCCTGCCGGCCCTCGTTCTCCGCGTAGTCCGGGCAGGGTTCGTCCCAGCCGGACGGGTGGACGTCGAGCGGCGCCCCCTCGTTCCGCCGCAGCGACGCCTGCGCATAATCCGAGTACCGGCCGTCCTCCAATACCTCGAGAACGTCGGTCAGCGGCGCCGCCGGGCCCAGCGACTGCAGATAAACCCACATGTCATAGCGGAAGCGGCGGCAGAACATCCCCTCGCGTCCCAGTTCCGCCGCGACGTCGAAGTCGAAGGGGTCGATCGCCTCCGCTCCGAGCGCCCGCAGATCGTCGACGGCCGCGTCGAAGAGCGCAAGAATCTCCCCGTCGGTCTCCTCGGGATCCGCCAGCGCGCGGAGAACGCCGATCCTCGCCCCGCGCGCCCCGTCGGCGTCCAGGAAGGCGGTGTAGTCCTCTTCCTCGCGGCCACGCCCCGCTTCCGTGTACGGGTCCGCCGGGTCGTAGCCGGCCACGACGTTGAACACGCGCGCGACGTCCTCCACGGTCCGGCCCATCGGACCCGCGATGTCGCGGTCGAAGGAGAGGGGGATGACTCCGTCGCGGCTCGTGAGGCCGATGGTCGAACGGATCCCGACCAGGGCGAGGTGGGAGCTGGGGCCGCGGATCGAGTTGCCGGTGTCGCTGCCCAGCCCGATGACGCCGAACGAGGCGGCGATGCCCGAGGCCGTTCCGCCGCTGGATCCGGCCGGGACGCGGTCGAGCGCGTAGGCGTTGCGTGTCGTGTCGAAGGAGGAACTGACGGACTGGCGCGGGCTGAACGCCCATTCCGCCATGTTCGTCTTGGCGATCGCGACCGCGCCGGCCTCGCGAATCTTCCGCACCATGAAGGCGTCGTCGGGGGGCACGTTGTCCGCGAGCGCGATCGACCCTCCCGTCGTGACCATGTCGTGCGTGTCGAAGTTGTCCTTGACGAGCATCGGGACGCAGAAGAGCGGTCCCGTCGTCTCGCCGGCGGCCAGCGCCGCGTCGAGCCGGTCCGCGCGCTCGAGCGCCAGCGGGTTGAGCACGGTGATCGCGTTGATCGCGTCTTCGTAGGCCGCGATCCGGGCGAGATGCCGCTCCACGACCTCGCGGCAGGTCGTCGTCCCATCGCGGATCGCCGCCTGCACGCCGTCGATCGTCGCCTCCACGATGGGGAAGCCGTCGGCGGCTTCGGCGCTCGGTTCGGGATTGCACGCGACCCCGGCCATCGCGAGCGTAGCGGACAGTAACGCCGGAATCGCGTAGCGCTTCCGGCGGAAGCCGTCGGCGCTCCGCGGACGCCAAGATGTCCCGGGGGCGTTGCTCCCCGGTCGCATGCATCCAAACTTGCCAAATTGGGCCGATATGCCAAGCGCCATGACCGTGAGGTGTCGCCGATGAAGCGCAGAATCGAGACCGGTCTCTTCACTCGTCGGGATTTCGTTCGTGCCGCCAGCGTGGGACCCGCCGTGGCCTGGCTCGCCGCCTGCGACCGCGCCGGGGACGCCGGGTCATCGGCGGAGGCCGACGTGGCCGTCGCCTCCCGAGGCGAACAGGAGGCGCCGCCGTGGTGGGTGAAGGATCCATCGCCCTTCATCCAGCGCGTCACGAACCTGGAGACGCGGCTCGAGCTGATCGACGGGTTCATCACGCCGAACGACCTGTTCTTCGTCCGGAACCATTCTCCCACCCCGACGATCGACCCGGAGGCCTACTCGCTTCGAGTCGAGGGGGACGGCGCCGAGACCGAGTTGCGGCTCGACCTGTCCACCCTCGAGTCGCTGCCGCAGCACACGATCACCGCATACCTGGAGTGCGCCGGCAACTGGCGCGGCCTGTACCCGGAACTCACCGGCACCCGCGCGAGCGGCGGCCAGTGGACGACCGGAGCCGTGGGGTGCGCCGAGTGGTCGGGTCCGTCGCTCGCCACCGTGCTCGATCTGGCCGGCGTGCGGCCGGAAACGGTCGACGTGAACCTCGTGGGGCTGGATGGCTCGGCGTTCGAGCGCGCCATGCCGCTCGCCAAGGCGCGGGACCCCGACACCATCATCGCGCTGCGCATGAACGGCGAACCCCTCCCCGCCGATCACGGATTCCCGGCGCGATCCGTCGTTCCGGGCTGGTCGGGGTCCAGCAGCATCAAGTGGCTGGGGTCCATCCAGATCTCCACCGAGCGGGTGTGGAACCGGAACAACACGTCGTCCTACGTCCTCATCGGCGACCGGTGGCCGGAAGCGGACTACGCGCCCGCCCAGGGTCCGGTGATCACGGAACTTGTCGTGAAGAGCGCGCTGGCCCTTCCGCGGCCCGCGCGGCTGGAGCCGGGATCCCACGTCCTGCACGGGTTCGCGCACGCGCCGGCGGGACCCGTGTCGGCCGTCGAATGGAGCCCGGACGGGGGAGCGACCTGGCGGGAGGCCGAGATCGTGGATCCGGTTCTGCCCCTGGCGTGGCAACGGTTCGAGTTCGAGTGGGACGCGACCCCGGGAGCGCACACGCTGGCCACGCGCGCCACGGATGCGGCGGGGAATACGCAGCCGGCTGAACCGCTGATGAACGAGAAGGGCTACCTGCTGAACGTCCCGCTCCCGCACCCCGTGCAGGTGGGATGAGCCGGCGCCGGACGAGTTCCTGACGCGCGCCGGGTCGCCTTGCTGTACCGGGTGCTCGCGGATCTCGTCCTCGTCGTCCACTTCCTCTTCATCGCCTTCGTCGTCGCCGGCGGCTTCGTCGCGGTCCGCTGGCCGCGGCTGGCGTGGGCGCACATCCCGTGCTTCGCGTGGGGGGCGCTGATCGAGTTCGCCGGCTGGATCTGCCCCCTCACGCCGCTGGAGAACGACCTGCGGATCGCGAGCGGCCAAGCGGGCTACTCCGGGGGGTTCATCGAACAGTACCTGTTGCCGGTGATCTACCCCGGCGCGCTGACCCGGGAGATCCAGATCTGGCTCGGCCTGTCCGTGCTCGCCCTGAACGCCGTGGCGTACGCGTGGCTCCTGCGCCGACTACGCCGGGGCGCCCGAAGCGGTCGCTGAGCCGCCGCCCGCGCTCGCGGCCGTCGCCACCGCCCAGTGCCGCCACCCCGCCGGCGAGCCGGGGGGGACGGGACGGTCAGTCGATCACGATGTCGCGGGTGAGCTGGCCGTTGCTCTCCCAGTACGTCCTCTTGTTCACGAGCATCGGGTCGTCTGCCGCCGGCTGGACGTTGCCGTCCGCGTCGATCGCCCTCGAGACGATCGCGTGCCGGCCCGGCGTGGCATCCCAGTCCTTGCGCCAGAACGTCCAGGTGTGCGGATCGCCCTGACCTTCGCCCAGCGTCGCCCGCTCCCACGGCCCCTCGTCCACGCGGACCTCGACGGCGGCGATGTCCGCGCCCCAGGCGGCCCCGTGGATCGCGTACGCGCCACCGTTCCGCGTGACCTTCGAGGGGACGGAGTTGATGTTCACGCGTCCCACCGAGGTCTCCGTCCATACGGTCGCGCCGTCGCGCTCCTCCGCCCGCAGCGTGACGTAATCGCGGGCCATGAACTTGCCCATGAAGCGGCGGTCGCGGAGTTCGATCCGCGTCAGCCACTTCATGTTCGCGATCCCGTACCAGCCGGGGGCGATGACGCGCAGCGGGAAGCCGTACTCGTTCGGCAGCGGCTCCCCGTTCACCTCCCACGCGAGGATGACGCCGGGGTCCATGGCATCTTCGAGCGACATGCTGCGCGCGAAGTTCTGCGTCACGGTGTTGCCCCGGATCTCCTCCTCGCCCTCGTCCGCGCCGAAGAAGACGACCTCGATCCCCGCCTCCTGAACGCCGGCCTCCGCGAGCACGTCGGCGAGTCGGGCCCCGGCCCAGCGCGCATTGTGGACCGCTCCCATGAAGGAGGGGCGGCCCCGGTTCCCGGAGCACTCCAGCGTGAACACGACCTCCTGCCGGGGCCGCGCTCTCAGCTCGGCGAGGCTGAACGTTCGCGGCCGGTCGACGAGCCCGCCGACTTCGAGGCTCCAGTCGCTCTCCGCGATGACCGGCGACCCGTAGTGCCCGACGCGGAACATCTGGTCGGTCGGCGTGATCCAGGAATCCACCTCCTCCCAGTTGAGGACGTTTACCCGCTCCCTCATCCCCGCGTGCGGACGCTGAACCCACGGGATCACCGCCTCCTGGTCGAATCCGGCCAGCCAGCCGCGGAAGATGTCCGTCGGCAGAACCGCGAGGCCGGCGGCCGCCGCGCCGCCCCGGATCAGAACCTGTCGTCGTGGAATCGCGTGTCGCTCGCTCATCGTGTCAGACCTCGCTTCGGGTGGATCGCGTGTCTCAAGCTCGGGTCCGGCAAGGCGTCGAAGCAAGACGTCCGCCGTAAACCGGCGTCGCTCAGCGGCCGGGTCGCCAGGCGGATTCCTCGGAGGCGTCGGCCGGGCCGATCCTGCCTTCGGCCATCGCGAGCAGTTCGTCGGGCGAATGGAGGCGTCCCCGCGCGAAGACGTACCAGATGTCCCGGGCGACCCGGACATCCTCGAGCGGATTCCCCCGCACGATCACGAGATCGGCGAACTTCCCTTCCTCGATGCTGCCGAGTTCGTCGTCCACGCCCATCGCCCGCGCGCCGTTGATCGTCGCGATGCGGAACACGTCCGCGGGCGGGACGCCGGCGCGCGCGAACGCGAGGAGTTCGCGGTGGACGGCGAAGGGCGACCAGTAGTCTCCCCAGCTCGGGTGGTCCGTGCCGAGCGTGATCAGGTCGCGTCCCCCACCGTCGTAAAACGCCTTCAAGGTCCGGCGCTTGATCGGGGACATC
Source organism: Candidatus Palauibacter denitrificans (assembly GCA_009841015.1). Classification (GTDB taxonomy): domain Bacteria; phylum Gemmatimonadota; class Gemmatimonadetes; order Palauibacterales; family Palauibacteraceae; genus Palauibacter; species Palauibacter denitrificans. The sequence continues at coordinate 29,275 of VXMQ01000175.1, forward strand.
TTCGCGAACGACTCGTTCACGGGGCGGGGCGGCCGCGCCTCGACGATCTCCCGCATGTACGGCGTGAGGAAGCGGTGCTCGTCGGTCCAGTACTCGGTCATCTCCGGGTCGTGCGGACCCCAGTACCCGTAGATGGAGAGCGTGGGGTCGAAGTACACGCCGCGGTCGACATAGAGGCCGATGATGTCGCGGAGCGCGTCTCCCTCGAAGTCATCGAACTCCTGCAGCGACGCGTAGGCCGTGCGGTCGGCCGGCATCATGTCGCCGCCCAGGAAGTGCTCGACGCGGTCGATGCCCATGAAGATCGCGTCGCGGGGGTTCACGGTGTTCCCGAACCCGGAATCGAGATGGGCGGTCACCGTGAGTCCGTGCTGGTGCGCCTGTTCGATGAGCACGGAGAGGTGATCGGGCCGGATCCCCTTGGCCTTGAAGCCGGCCGCGCCGAGCGACGCCCAGTGGTCCACTTCCCCCCGGATCGAGTCGGGCGTCATGGCGTCGTCGTCCCAGCCCCGGCGCCACGAGCCGAAGTAGGGGCCGGAGTTGAGGATCCGGGGACCCCGGCGCTCGCCGCGCCCGATGGCGAGCCGCAGCTCCCGCATGCGCATCGGGTTCAGCTCGCCGGCCGGGAAGGTCGTCGTGACGCCGTTGGCGAGGAAGAGTTCGGGATAGGCGGCCGTCTCATCGACGCGGCCATCGCCGAACAGGTCCACCGCGTAGTGGGCGTGGAGGTCGAAGAACCCCGGGAGGATCGTCGCTTCCCCGTCGAGGTTGACCGTAATCGTGACGCTGGCGGTATCCGGCGACTCGCCGATCGAGACGATCCTTCCATCGCGGATCGTGATCCCGTCGTTCTCGACCAGGGTCCCTGCATGCACGTCGAGCCAGCGTCCGCCCTCGATCACGTAGGTCGCGTTCTCGTCCACGAGATCGACGAAGTCCAGCACGAGCTCCTCGCACCCGGCAAGGGTCACCGCCGCGCCGCCGAGTCCGAGGCCGAGAGGGATCCATCCGCGCCGCATCTTTCTTCTCCGAACCATCGATGGCACCTCTCGCTCGGTACGTGTCGCCCTGGAGCCGCCCGAATCGCGGTCGACTGGCAACATAAGATGCGCGCGGGGTTCTCCACGACGGACTCGATCCTGTTACTGTGAGCCGTCATCACGCGGCTGCCATCCGAACCGGATCGGAGTTGGACACTGCACGAACCGAGCGCGGCGCTCGCCAATCCCCCGTCCGGCCGCACGGGACGCACGTCGATGCGCCCGGCGGCGGTCGTGGCGCTCATCGTCGTCTCTCACACGACCATCGATGCGTACACCGCGTTCCTGCCGCCGCTGCTGCCGCGGATCATGGACAACCTCGGCCTCTCGATCACGCTGGCCGCGACGCTGTCGACCGTGCTCTCCATCTCGACCGCGCTCCCGCAGCCGGCCTTCGGCTACCTCGCGGACCGCTTCGGGAGGCGCGCCTTCCTCGCCGCGGGGCCGATCGTGGGGGGCGTGTTCATCTCGCTGCTGGGGATGGCGCCCACTTATTTCGTCCTCCTCCTCCTCCTTACGGTGGGAGGACTGGGGTCGGCCGCCTTTCACCCGCCGGGGGCTTCGCTCGTCGCGCGCGCCGGGGACGGTCGTGGAAGCGGGGTGCGCATGTCCGTCTTCTCCTTCGGAGGGGCGGCGGGTTTCGCTCTGGGGCCGATCAGCGCCGTCGCCATCGTGGGCTGGCTGGGCCTGGCCGGTCTGTGGGTTGCGATGATCCCGGGAGTCCTGCTCGGGACCGCCCTCTGGTTCGGCGCCAAGGGTCGGACCCGGGTGGGGACGGGGACCCCGCCGCCTCCCCCGCTGGAGGTGCTCCGCAAACTCAAGGGGCCGCTCGGTCTCGTGTTCGGGATCTCCGTCGTCGGGTCCTTCGCGCAGAAGGCGGTCCTCACCTTCATCCCGATCATCGCCCACCGGGCGGGCGAGAGCGAGACGGCGGGCGCCGTGGTGCTCAGCATCTACCTGGGCGCCCAGGGCCTGGGGACGCTCGCCTCCGGCTTCCTCACCGACCGGTTCAACCGGCAGCACCTCCTGGCCGCGATCAGCGTGCTCGCCGTGCCCACGCACATCCTCGCGTTCACGCTCGCGCCGGCCAGCCCCGCGGCCATCGTGATGGCCGTGTGCGCGGGCTTCCTGAACATGGCGCTGCTGCCGCCGATCGTCGTCGTGGCGCAGGAGATCCTGCCCTCCGGGACCGCCGTGAGTTCCGGCATCGTCATGGGGCTCGCGTGGGCGGTGGGGACGCTGGCGATTCCCGTCGTGGGCGGGTTCGCGGATGCGTTCGGGCCTGTCGCCGCGACCGCATGGTCGATGCCGCTCCTGCTGCTCGGCGCGCTCTTCGCGATGCGGCCCTCGCTTCGTCCCTACTGCCGAGCCCAATGAGACACCCCATGGATCGACTCTTCTCCGCTGCCGAACTCGGGCGAGGCGCCGACACGCGGCGTACGCCGCGGTCGTATCCGCTCGCGTTGGGCATCGTCTTGGCGGGCGCCGTGCTCGCCGCCTGCGGAGAGTCGCCGCCGGCCGACCCGGCCGACCTGATTCTCGTGGACGGACGCGTGATCACGCTCGACGCGGAGAGCCGGGTCGCCGAGGCCGTGGCGGTACGGGGCGACCGCGTCGTGGCGGTCGGTTCGACGGCGGAGATCGAGGCGCTCGCGGGCCCGGAGACCCGCCGCATCGACCTTGCCGGACGCGCCATGACGCCGGGGCTCATGGACGCGCACGTCCACTTCGCGAGCGGCGGCGCGAACCGCCTGTACCGCCTCGATCTCAGCTATCCGAACGTGGCGAACATCGCGGACGTGCAGGGCATGGTCGCGGAGCAGGCCGGGCGGCTGGCCGAGGGCGAATGGGTGCGCGGCGGTGGCTGGGACGAGGGGAAGCTCGAGGAGTTGCGCTACATTTACGCCTCCGACCTGGATGCCGTCGCCGCGGGGCAGCCCGTGTGGCTGGCGCACACGATGGGCCACTACGGCGTGGCGAACTCGCTCGCCCTCGACATGGCCGGCATCACCGCGGACACCCCCGATCCGCCCGGCGGCACCATCGACCGCGATGCGGCCGGGCAGCCGACCGGCGTCCTCAAGGAGTCCGCCATGGGTCTCGTGACCC
>VXMQ01000157.1 GCA_009841015.1 Candidatus Palauibacter denitrificans
CGGCTTGTTCCTGTGCGCGGCGGGCGGCTTCGACCGCCTCGGCCGCCATTTCGCGATAGGCGGAGACTTCGCTCCGGGCGACGAACCCGGGAGCGCCGGACGGGGTCTCCCCCTCCGCTCCGGCTTCGACGCGCACGATCAGGTGGGGCGGCTTCTCCCCGTCTTCATGGACGAGGAACGAGTAGATGCGCCCGGATTCGCAGACGAGCGCAACATTGGTCGCCGCGTCCTCGGCCAGCGGCTTCAGGTACGCGACGTTCGCCGCGCCGGTCAGGTGCCAGTACTCGGAGTCGCCGGCCACGAAGTCGAGGATCCGCTCCCCGGCCGGAAGCACGATGACCGTGGTGTGGCGCACGCGCGCGCGGAGCCGGGGGATCCGCTCTTCGCCTTCCTCCGGCACCGGCACGCGCAGGTAGGCGGCATCGCCTTTGGCTTGCTGCGCGGCGGCATCGCAGGGAACCACGGCCAGAAGCAGCGTCAGCAGCACGACGACGATCCCCAGCAGGATCGCTGCGGTCGGAGTTGCTTTCATGGTGTTACGTCCTCTCGGTTGGTGGGGTGGGGTGGTGTTGGCCCGCGAGCGCTTCGAGCGCCCGGGCCAGTCCGTGCCTCGCCACGGCCTCGGCGCGCCTCTCGGCGTCGAGCGGCGAGGAGGTGTAGAGCCAATAGCTCTCGGGATCGACTTCGAGGCGGAGCACCGCCGCCTCGTCCGGGCGGCGGAGATACAGTTCGCGCTTTGGCGTCAGGGCCCGGATCCGGGCGACCTCCGATTCGTTCAGCCGGAACAGCGCTCCGGCCTCGTCGGGCAGTTCGGCGTTCGCGAGGAACAGCTTGGTCGGGATCGATTCGAGAAGGGCCGACGCGCCCGGCGTGCCCGTTACATCCACGGCGGACTGCGTCGCGAGCACGAGCGCGGCGTTCTTCTTCCGCCACGTCTTGGCCGCCTCGGCCAGGTAGTTCAGCACGGCGGGGTCCTGCATGTACCGCCACGCCTCGTCCACGACCATCAGCTTGAGCCGCGCCGTCTCGGCCGGGTCCTCGATCTCCAGCCGCATGCGTTCCAGCAGGTACGAGAGCGCCGCCTCGCACAGGTCCGCGTGCTCCGCCGCGCCCGCCAGATCGATCACCTGCCAGTCCCGGAACTCGATGTCCGCCGCGCCCGATGGTGCGTTGTCAAAGAACGCGCCCCAGGCGCCCCCCTCCGTCCAGCGGCTCAGCGCGGGCCACATCGCGGACGGAAGCGAACCGGCTAGCACGGTGAGCGTCCGGCGCTCGGCCCCGAGCGCGTACAGGTCTTCGATCCGCGCGCGGATCTCGCTCGTGTCCGCGCCGGTCGCATCGACCCCGCCCAGCTTCAGCAGGCGGAGTATCCAGCCCGTGAGGAACTGGAACGAGCGCGTGGTGGCCGGCAGCGCGAAGGGCGTGAGCCGGAGCGTCGGCTCCGCCTCTCCGGGCGCGAGCTCCAGATACCGGCCCCCGAGGAAGCGGGTCAGCCAGCGGTAGGAGCCGCCCAGGTCCAGAATCAGGATGCGCGGATCGTACTTGAGCGCCTCGACCAGCAGGAAGTTGAGCGTAAAGCTCTTGCCCGAGCCCGTCGCCCCCAGGATCAGCGTGTGGCCCACGTCGCCCGCGAACAGGTCGTAGCGGTACGCCGTGCGCCACGGCGTCTCGAACACCGCCAGCGGCTCGCGGTCGAGATGGCGGCTCTTCCTGTTCCCCCGCGGCGGGCCGAACACGGGCGCGAGGCACGCGGCGAGCCCGGCCGATACGAACACCTTCCGCACCTGCCGCTTGCGCGGCTGCGCCGGGAGCCGGGCGAACCACGCGGGCATCTGGCCGTAGCCCTCCCGGATCACCTTCGCGTCGTGCGCGGCGAACAGGCGGCGCACGTCCCCGTCCAGCCGCTCGATCCCGTCGAGTTCGCCGTGGAGCGCCACGGTGAGCGACGCCTCGCCGTAGGCCACGCCATCGGCTTCGAGTTCGACGAGGGCCGCCCCCAGACGGTCGGACTCGGCGGCCGCCGCCGAATCGACCATCGCCGCCGCCGTGCCCTGGGCGTCCTGCGCGTGCGCCATCATCGAGTAGCGCCGCGAGAAGTAGTGGCGCTGCGCGCTCCGGATCCGGCGCCGCGCCGCCTCGACCGCCCACGGCCGCCATTCCAGCGAGACCGTCGTCACCGCGTCGAGGCAGTACAGGTCGCGGAGGAGGTTCGCGTGGGCCTGGCCGGGCGGCGACAGGAGTGAGTAGAGGATGACCGGCTCGCCGGCCAGCCGAAGGTGCGAGCGCTCGGCTTCAAGCTCCGACAGCGCGAGCCGCCAGTTCATGCCGCTACCCGTCGCGCCGTCCCAGAATGTGCCGGGGCGGTTGACGAGTTCGGACAGCAGCCGGGAAGCCTCAAGGGCTCCCATCATCTCGACCGGCGTGTGCTCGGTCACGAGCGAGCGGCCCGCGTCGATCATGGCCCGGAACCGGCCCGCCGCCGCCTCGATCTCCGAGGCCAGGTAGGTGGCTGCCGTCTTGCCGCGGCGCTTCCGAAGCCGCTTGAGTCGCGACAGCGGTCCCGTCCCGGAACCCCCGCCCGTCGGACGGAGGCCCGGGTCGTGCGACCAGACCACGAAGGCTTCGAGCCGCTGGACGCGCCCGGCGAGGAACGCGCTTCGCTTGCGGCCCGACAGGGACGCGATGTCCGAACCGCCGTCCTCTGCACCCTCGTCACGGCTGGGACGCCGGAGCATGTGGAACTGGAGCCGTGTGTCCGAACCGAGCCCCGACAACAGCCGCTGCCAGAGCCCGAGCAGCCGGTCGATCTGTTCGGGCGTGCGGCCGTCCACTGCGGCGGACCGGATCCGTCCCGCCGCGACCAGTTCGCCCGAACGGGTCAGGCAGGTGCGGCCGTCTTCGAGCCAGCCCCAGTAGGGCAGCTCCTCGGCCAGCGAACCGGCCGCCTCGTAGGCCCGGCGTTCGTCCGCGACTCTCACTTCGAGTCCGTCCGGATGCGGAGATGCCAGGGCTCGTCGGCCCACTTGCCCGGATCGAAGCGTGCCGGATAACGCGCCGCCGCGCGGAGCACCGCCAGCATGGCCGGGTCCCTCCGGCCCGCGAGCCAGCCCGCGCCGTAGCAACCCGCGAACACCATGCCGCCCGCC
>VXMQ01000112.1 GCA_009841015.1 Candidatus Palauibacter denitrificans
GCGTACCGGGAGGATCCCGTCGCCGCGGGGCGCAGGCTCACCGAGCGGATCGAGCAGGGGATCCGCCGCCAGACGCTGAACTTCGAGCGCCACCGCGACCGGATCCTGGTCGAGGTGGCGGAGCAGCTCTACGTGCGCGAGTCGCGGTGGGTTCCGTGGCGGGTCCGGGAACGGCTGGGTACGCGGTTCCCCCGCCTGCAGCGCTTTGCGAGGGGGCTGGAATGGATCCGCGCGGCGCACCCGGAGGCGCACCGCCGCCTGATCGAGCAGGTCGAGCGGTACGCGGCGCTCAGCGAAGAACTCCACGCCGGGGAAGGGGACGTGCCCCGCCGCTACCGCTTCCTCCCGGTCGCCAGATACGTCCTCGCGCGAGGGACGCTGCTGACGCTCGGGCTTCCCCTCGCGATCGCCGGACTCCTGCTCTGGGTTCCCGTAGCCCGGCTTCCCGGCTTCGTCGTCCGGCGCGTGAATCCCCAGCTCGAGGTCACCGCGACGGTCAAGCTGGCGGCTCTCCTCGGTGGAACGCTTGCGGCCTGGGTTCTGTGGCTGGCCCTGGGCTACGTCGCAGGCGGCTTGACGGTCGCCGCGACGGCGGCCATCCTGGCGCCCGTATCCGGGTTCGTGGCCATGCGGTGGGCCGAACTCGCCCACGAGGTCCGCGAGGACACCGCCCTCTTCCTGCGCCTGCGCGGCCGCCCCGACCTCCGCGAGCACTTCGCCGAGCTACGCTCCGAACTCACCGAGACCTTCCGGCAACTCGAGGAACAGTGGATGCAGGAACGCCAGGTTGATAAGAGATGATCGTCACGCGAGACCCCGACATCGAGCTGTGCTCCTTCGCGGTCAAGTACCCGTTGTTCGAGCTTGAACCGCTCAGCATCGAACTGACTGCGGGAGAGCGCGTGGCCCTGGTCGGTCCGAACGGGGCGGGGAAGACCACGATCCTGCGGGCGCTCTCGGGGTTGCTGCCGGAGTACGAAGGCGAAGTACGGTTCGGAGGCGTCGATACGCGCACGCTCCTGCCCGGCTTGCGCAATCACGTTCGCGTGATGCCGGAGAGACTCCTCGGATTCGCCGGAATGACGGTCCGGCAGCACTTCGACCTGCTTGCACGATTCTACGACAACTGGGATCGCGACTACGAGGTGCGGTTGACGGATCGGCTGGAGATTTCCGACGCCGCGAATCTGGGAAATCTCTCGAGCGGGACCAAGGCGAAGGTTGCGTTCGTGTCGGCGGAGGCCTGCCGACCCCGCGTCCTGCTCCTCGACGAGCCGACGGCCGGCCTTGACCCGGTAATGCGCCGGCGCCTCATGGACGTCGTCGTCGAGAGCCTGGACGAAGAGCCGGGGAGAGTCCTCCTGTTCTCGACTCATATCCTCGAGGATGTCGAATGGCTGGCCGACCGCGTGCTGGTCCTCGTCGAAGGAACCATGATCGCCGACCGTGCCGTGCGACACATGCGCGCCGACCACGCGTCGCTGGCGGATGCCCTCTACGACCTTCTGGACGCCCATTGAACCTGCGGCATGTCGGCGACCTGACCCGCGTGGAAATCCAGCGCGCCAAGCCTCTGTTGGTGCGCCTGTATCTTGCCGGGGCGGCCGGTCTCGTCCTGTTCTACATCTTCGGACGGGCCACCGACGAGAACGTTCTGGCGGTCGTCATGGGAGTGACGCTGGGATTGCTCGTGGCGGTGCCCTTCGCCGTCATGCGAGACAGGCTCGATGGGACATTGGAGTTCCTGATGTCCCTTCCGGTGACCGTATCCGATCTCGTCGCGGCCCGTTTCCTTGCGGCGGCCGCGGGGTTGTTGCCCGGCGTGATGGCCACTGGCGTGACGCTCATGCTGGTCGAGCCGCCCGCCGAGTTCGGGGTGCTCGCCGGAGTGGCGCCGTTTCAGATCGCGCTGGGGTACTGGGCGCTGCTCACGCTTGCGGCCTGGTGCCTGACGGCCGCTGCGGCCTGTGCACTGACGAGACTCATCAGTTGGTCGGTCGCGGCGATGGTCGTCCTTCTGGCCTGGGTCGCGCCGTGGGTGTTCGGCCTACTGGAAAGCGAAGGCGTCGGCGACGCACTCCGGTCATTCCTGGAGCAGTCCTACGCCCCCGTTGCCATTGGAGCAGTCACGCTGGCCATCTTCACGTTGCTCGCCGCCGCCGCCTTCGGTGTCGCTCAGCGGGGCGTGGCACGCTATCCCTCTCGGACCGAAAAACCGCTCTGACCGGACCTGCCATCGCCATGGGCCGGATCCGCAGCCCAGCGCACCGACATGTCGCCCCTCACGACCGATCGCTCCGGGCATCGTCCAGGTCACGAAGCAACTCGCGAAGCGTAGCCACCGGCGGTCCGCCCCGGGGAGGTTCGGTACCGGGAGCGAGAGCAGGCGTCAGCCAGTCGCACGTTTCCCGCACCGGACCGCGTACTCCCTCTTCCTCGAAGTCGATGTGCTTCAGAGGAGACCGGGAAAGCAGTTCATGCAACGTAGTCGGCTTGGCCCCTGCGGGACGTTTCCCGCAGGCGTCCGGTTCGGGATTGCTTCGAGTCAAGATAGTGTCTCCGATCTCAGGTGATCGATTCGGCCAAATGATCAGTGCCGGAGCGAGCGATCGCCACCCCAACGGTTCGAGACACTACACCGGCCCCTACTCGGAGGTGCGGAGACTCTCGAGGCGGATGGTGCGCCAGACGGCGGCGATGGCGGCGGCGCTGGCGAGGAGGTGGAGGGCGAGGGCGATCTGCTCGGCGGACTCCAGGGCGCCGGCGCGGTCCAGGAGAAGGCGCCAGTTGTTCGAGTGATCGCCGATCACGGGGAGGGCGAGGCGGTTCGCGCCGGCCATGGACTCCGCCGCGTACATCAGGCTCTCGGCCGACCACAGAGCGCTCACCGCCGCCGGAGTCGACTCCCCCCGCCGCCACAGCCGGAAGGTGATGTAGAGAGGCACCGCGAGCTGAAGCAGCGGCCCGGCCAGCACGGCGAGCGTTTCTCCGCCGGCCGAGATCCCGGCCAGCGGCGAGAAAATGAGGTGGCCCGCCTCGTGGATGAGGAGGTTGATCCCGTCCACCCAGTGGTAGCGGTAGAAGAAGA
>VXMQ01000021.1 GCA_009841015.1 Candidatus Palauibacter denitrificans
CTGCGCCGGGGCGCTGACCGACATCGGCGTCCACGGCGCGGTCTCCTACCGCGACTTGGCCGAGGTACACTTCGGCGGCCACCCGTTCACCACCCGCCGCGCCGTGAACGCCTGGATCCGGGACGGTCTGGTCGAGGAGCACGCGGCCACCGGGCCGAAGGGCAACCCGTTCAAGGTTCTCTCGCTCACCCCCAAGGGCGTGGCCGAGGCCCGGAAGCTCGCCGCCGAGCGCGGCATGGATCCCCGGCAGGAGATCCGGCTCGCCCGCGTCCGGCCCGCCGAGGCCGCACACGACACCGCCATCCACCGCGCCTGCCGGATCGAGCGGAAGCGGCTCGAAGCAAGGGGCGCCACCGTGCGGCGCGTCCGCCTCGACACCGAACTCAAGAGCAGGATCGCGCGCGCCAGCGAAGGCGCGCGGAAGCGCGGCAAACGGGCCGCCGACGCCGAGCGCCACCGGATCGCGCGCGAACTCGGGCTCCCCATCGACGAAGAAGGCCGGGTGCTCTACCCGGACGCCCAGATCGAATACGAGGACGCGGACGGCCGGACCGCCCGCGTCAACGTCGAGGCCGTCTCCGGCAGCTACCGCGAGGCGACCGTCCGCGCCAAGGCCGCCGCCGGGTTCGCCCTGCACGCCAACGGACCCGCGGCGGCGGGGCTTCTCCGCAGGCTGGGCCTCGGCAGCGACAACGGCTCCTGGCTCCGTGGTCCGACCGACCGCGATCCCGCCTCAGTCGAACTCTGAAGACAAAGGAGAAACCACGATGCAGCCCTGGAAGATCAGCGCGGGACTCACCGCCGCACTCGCCGGATCCGCGTTCCTGATCGGCGGTGCCCGCCTCGAATACCTCTCGCCCCACTGGCCAAGGATCCTCGCGGAACACGGCGTCACGCTCGCGCTGCACGCCGCGCTCGCCCTCACCACGGTCGCGGCCACGATCTACGCGGTTGCCCGCACCACCGGGCTCGCCGACCTCGGACGGCGCGTGGATCTCGCCGAACGGTCGGTGCGGCGCGGCGAGGGCGATCCCGGCCTCGCCGACGCGCTCCATCAGGATAGGCAAGGAGAATGGAAATGACCCGCAGGCACCGAAAGAAGAACGAGCCCGCGTCCGTCGAGGGCCTGCCCGCCGACTGGCGCAAGCAGGCCAAGGCGCTCCGCCGCTACGGGGGCGAGACCCCGGCCACCGCGATCGAGCGGTGCGCCGACGACCTCGAAGCCACGATGCGCGAGCAGGACGAGACCACGTTCTCGCTCGTCGAAGCCGCTCACCAGAGCGGATACTCGAAGGACCATCTGGGCCGCCTCGTGCGGGAAGGCAAGATCCCCAACGCCGGAAGACCCAACGCGCCCAGGATCCTGCGCCGGCACCTGCCCCTCAAGGCGCCGTCCGGCCCGCGACTGGCGGAGAGCGCCGCCCGCCGCGATGTTTCGAACGAGCAGATCGTGCAGTCCATCATCGACTGCATTGACAGCTTCCAGTACCATCCACAGCCGTCCGCCAGTAGTCCAGTAACATCCTATAGTACATTGGTTTATCGTCGCTTGCGGCAGTTTCCACATCCCTTGCAGTTTATCAACATCCCGTGTATTCTTCTCCGTGTAGTGTTGCAATAAGTGATACGCATATGGGAAGGAACCCACCATGAAACGACCCAGAACGCTCACCGCCGCCTTCGTTCGCACGATCAACCGTCCGGGCGTCTACGGCGACGGCCGAGGCGGGCGGGGACTGAGCCTCCGGGTCCACCGGACCAAGGCCGGCCGCATCAGCAAGACGTGGCGCCAGCGGCTTCGGATCGAGGGACGGCTCACCTCGGTCGGGCTCGGGCCGTATCCCGAAATCACGCTCGCCGAGGCGCGCCGCAAGGCGCTGGACAACAGCCGGGCGGTCCGCCACGGCGGCGATCCGCGCGGGCACGGCGTCCCCACGTTCGCCGAGGCGGTCGAACGCACCATCGAGCTGCACCGCGACGGCTGGAAGGCAGGGGGCACGGTGGCCGAGGAGTGGGCCGCGACGTTCCGCGTCCACGCCGTGCCCCTGCTTGACAAGCCTGTGGACCGGATCACGAGCGCCGACGTGCTGGCGTGCCTCGCGCCGATCTGGGCATCGAAGCCCGCCGCCGCCCGGAGGGCCAAGCGCCGGTTCTCCGCGGTCTTCCGCTGGTGCGTTGGGAAGAATCTCCGCCCGGACGACCCGGTGGACCGGGCGGTCGCGGCGCTGCCGAGGGTGAACGGCTACGCGCCCACCCATTACCGCGCCCTGCCGCATCGGGAGGTCGCGGCCGCCATCCGGGCGATACGTGGGGTGAGGTACATCCACCCGTCGGCGATGCCGTGCGTCGAGATGATCGCGTTGACGGCGGTGCGGGCCGGAGAGGCGCGCGGGGCGCGGTGGAGTGAGATCGACGTGGAGGCGGGCGTGTGGACGATCCCCGCGTCGAGGATGAAGGCCGGTCGCGAGTTATACGTTCCGTTGAGCACGGGCGCGCTCGGCGTCCTTGAGCGGGCGCTTGCCTTGGCTCCGGACTCGTCGCTGGTGTTTCCGTCGCGGACCGGCGCGGTGTTGCCGAGGAACGCGCCGGGGCGTGTGCTTCGACGGGCCGGGGTCGCCGCGACGGTTCACGGGTTCCGGTCGAGCGCGCGGTCGTGGATGGCCGAGACAGGCGTCCCGGCGGAGGTCGCGGAGGCCTGCCTCGCCCACGTCCCGAGGAGCCTGGTCGTTCGGGCGTACCAGCGCTCCGACCTGTTGGAGCGCCGCGCCGAGGTCATGCAGGCGTGGAGCGAGTACGTCACGCACCAACAGGGAGCCGCCCGGAGCCGATTTGACCCCGAGACGGGGCTCGGAGGCCGTTTCGGAGGCATTTCGGGGAATCTGCGGGCCGCAGGATCGCGTCAGATCGACGATCTCGGGTCTCCGAAGGGTAGAGGCAGGGCGGAAAACGGCGGCGCGACAGAAGCCGCCGCCGTCGCCGACGAGTAACGGGTCGGCCTGTCCGCCCTCGCCGTCCGCGAGG
>VXMQ01000178.1 GCA_009841015.1 Candidatus Palauibacter denitrificans
ATGTGGGACATTTTACATGCCGACTTCAGGGAAACTTTACATGCCGGGCAACATCTCATGTCCGACCTCGGATGGTGGGTAGTCTTGGACGTCACGTCAGGTGTTCTGTTAGTGGGGCCGGGGCGGAAGATGCGACACACTCTAGCCTCGATTCAGGGGTTAGGAGTCGCCCCGAAGGGATACCCTCCTCCGGGGCCGTGGCTCGTTATATCCCGAACGGCAGGGATTGCGAAACGGCCAGTGATGTGCTAGGTTTTCGTGAGTCCCGGGAGCGAGTCCCGGGAGCGAGTCCCGGGCAAACGACCACCCCACGCCCGGGAGGTAAGCATGTTTAGCTTTAGGCTCTCCCCCTCCGTCGCATCCTGCGTTTCGCCAATCGGAGAAGTACTCGTGGTACTGACGGCCCGCTCGGTCACCTTGAGTGCGAGACGGTTGCGCCGAAGCGTGGCCGCAGGCCTCCTCCTCACGATGCTGACCCCCTTCGTACCGGCGGGACATGTCCACGCGGAGGAGCACGAGCACGAGGTCGGCGACGTGCCCGCGATCGAAGCGAAAGCCGCATCAGGCATGAATGGAGCGGCGACCGCCCAGGGGGGCGGCTGTCCCCCGTACATTTCGGGCGGCCCCCACAACCCCGCTAGTGGCGTCCGCACGTTTGGCACTTGTGTGGATATCCCGATGGACCCCTGGGGCTTCGTAACCTGCGAGTTCTGTTCCTGCTGGTACGAGATGCACGACGGCTCATCGATGAATTTTTCGACGAGCAGCGGTTGCAGTTCGGCGATCAGGATTCAGGGTCCCGCTCCAGACCCCTGCGCGTTGAACCACTGTTGAGCGGCATCGGGGGCCCAGGCGCGTCTGTCCTCCGCCGGCGACTCGGCCTCGTCGCGATGGCGGCGTTGACGACCTGGGCGTGCGGCGATGGCGGCACCGACAGCCCGCTTGATGTTGATTCGAGCGCGCAGGTCGCGGTGAGGAAGCTGGTGCAGGAGCTGCCGCCCGCAGGCCTCCTTTCGGACGACCTCTTCCTCGAGTCAGCCCGAGGGTTCGATCTGTTTGGGGACACGGTCGCGGTTGCGGACCGCATGGCGGGGCGGGTCCAGTTGTTTCGCTCGTCGGGGGAGCATATCGCGACCTTGGGCGGCCCTCTGGGGCCGGGGGATCCCGAGATCCTTGAGTCCCCGTGGCGCGTCCAATTCGCGCCCGATGGCTCACTATGGATAGGCGATCCCGGGCGGGCAGCGCTCATACGGTTTCCTTCCGGAGGCGGAGAGCCGCAGACGGCGCGGCTTCCGGGAGCGACGATGGCGACCGCCGTTGGATTCGGGGTCGACCATGTCCTCGGCGCCATCGGGCTCAGCGCACGGCCGCGTTTTCTGCTTGCGGCGTACGGGTTGGCGGACGGGCCCCTGGACATCCCGAGCGAGGTTCCGCTTCCCGAGGAGTTGACGTTTGGACCGGTAGACCGAATAAGCGCCCAGCATGTCGTGATGTCGGTTGGACGAGAGGGCGAGGTGATCCTCCTCGACGGGGTGCGGACGATCCTGTGGCGAATCGAGCTTGAGTACGATCCGTCCAGGATCGTTCGCATCTCCCGCATCGCGGTACCCGATTGGCTGGTCGAGAGCACGCGCGCCGAGATGGAGCAGCGCGTCGCGGGCCGCCCCGGCGTCAGCGCGCCGGGGTTTAAGGACATGCGGGCCGGCGAGCGGGGGGTGTGGCTCGTCCCGGCGATTGATCCGGTGGACGGGGTATTCCTGCCCTATGAGGAGGATGGCCGGGCCACCGTGCTGTGGCGCAACCCGCAGCAGCGCCAAGGGGCGTGGAGCAGCCGCATCCTGGACGACGGCACGGCCTGGCTAATGTTCCCGGGAAGTCTCATGCGGTTCACTGTCGCGGGTGAAGGTTAATGTGCAATCAGACTCTTGTGACCGCGCGGGCCCGCCCGCGTCGCCGACTTCCGGCTCTCAGCGACGTACGCAGGTCGGGGAAGCCGGACACTCGTGCGTTGTCACCGCATGAAACGAGACCGTTGGTCGACGAGTGGAAGTAAGGCGGACAACCGCGATTAAAGCCACGGACAAAACATCAACGCGGAACTGCGCGGCAGCGTCATCACCCGATAGGTAAAAACTCCACTCTCATCTCCGTACTTCCATGCGTTTCGGATGACAAGGAAGTCTGCGATCCATCCCCCGTCCGCCTCCTGCTGGAAGTTCTCAGCCATGACATAGTAGTCCCTACGGTCAGGTAACGGGCCCTCCGTCCCGGGTCCTGTCGTACAACTCAATCCCCGGCGAAAGTGATCCATCAGTGGCTGTCGCCCCTCTGCCGCCGCCGGACGATCCGGCCGTCCTGAGCGAGGCCACTCCATGGGCGCTTTTCGAGTGCTGGACATCCCTAGCGGTCGAATGACCCCTCACCGAGTTCCGGGCCATGGCGCGCACGGCACTCGATGACGCCCGGGGCTCGGTTCCGACCGCATCGAGCACCGGCTGTACGGTGGCGACGGAGGCGCCGCTGGCGGAGACCGGTTCGCCTTCCGGACGGTTCTGGAACCCGTTGGAAACCGCCGTTTGGGCGGTTGTTGACACCGCCCGAAACGGTCCCCCGACTGTACAATCATAGCGATTCCGACGACCCGGAATTCCGTGTGTCGGCTCCCGCGCCCAAGGCGCGATCATGGCTCCGTGGGTAGGCAGCATCATCGCCCCGAGGGTGAGCGGCCGGTCGCCCGCTCGCTGGCCCGCACGTTGCGGGTCTCCGGGGAGCTCCGGGGAGCCAGATGTGTTTTCGCTTCACGAAAACCTCTGGCCGGGGGATACCCCCGGACCCCCGCAACGACATCTTCGCGCGCCACAAGGAGGCCGCCCGATTTGGTTCGTCCCCGCAAGCCCGAGGCCGAACGCAGGAGCCGCACGATCGGCGTGCGCGTCACCACCGCGGAAGCCGCGGAGATCGCCGAGCGGGCCGGAGCGGCCCGCATGACGACG
>VXMQ01000047.1 GCA_009841015.1 Candidatus Palauibacter denitrificans
GGCCGCGAATACGTCCTCCTGGGCAAGTCCAACGGCACGTCCTTCGTCGACATCACCGACCCCAACGCGCCGGTCTACGTGGGCGAACTCCCGCTCACCGAAGGGGGCGTCGAGAACCTGTGGCGCGACATCAAGACCTACGCGGATCACGCCTTCATCGTGGCGGACAACGCCGGCGCCCACGGCGTCCAGATCTTCGACCTCACCGAGTTGCGCGACGTTCGCGATCCGCCCGTGACGTTCGAGGAGACGGCCCGCTACGACGGCGTGTTCAGCTCGCACAACATCGTGATCAACGAGGAGACCGGGTTCGCGCACGCCGTCGGCAGCAGCGGCGGGGGCGAGGCGTGCGGCGGCGGCCTCCACATGATCGACATCCGCGATCCCCGGAACCCCCGCTTCGCCGGCTGCTTCGCGGACCCCGACATCGGCGGCTTCCTCGGCGGCGGCTACACGCACGACGCCCAGTGCGTCATCTACGACGGACCCGACGAGGACTACGCGGGACGGGAGATCTGCTTCCACGCCTCGATCGACGCGCTCGGGATCTCCGACATCACCGACAAGGAAAGCCCCGTCGCGCTTGCGAGCGCCAACTACCCGGGCGCCGTCGCGGCCCACCAGGGATGGCTCACGGAGGACCACCGCTACTTCTTCCTCGGCGACGAACTCGACGAGGAGGGCGGCACCGTCTCGAACACGCGCACGCTCGTGTGGGACGTGGAGGAACTCGATGATCCGGTGCTGGCGACGGAGTACTTCGCGGAGACGCGCGCGATCGACCACAACCAGTACGTGCGCGGCGATTTCCTCTACCAGTCCAACCTGCTGGGCGGCCTCCGCATCCTCGATATCCGCGACCCGGAAAACCCGGTCGAGGTGGCCTTCTTCGACACCGTCCCGACGGACGACGACGCGACGGCGTTCGGCGGAACGTGGAGCAACTACCCGTACTTCGAGAGCGGCGTGATCGCCGTGTCGAGCTGGAACGAGGGGTTGTTCCTGCTCAGAAAACGCCAGCCGGTCCTCGTCCCGTGAGTCCGCGTCGTTGGTGGCGTGGGCTACCCTCGAGGCTAGATTTCGATGATGATGGATTCGATGGGGTAGACGCCGTGCACGAATCCGCGCGGCGAGTCACCGTGATACGTGATAGAGGACTTCCACGATGGAAGCACATAGCTCCGGCGCCTCGATAGCCGCTGGCGGACGGGTCGTCGAGCCCTCCGTCGCGAACGCGCTCCCGCACTTCGTTCCGCTTCTCATCTTCCCGCTCGTGGTCTGCGCCGCCATGTACGGCGGCTGGTGGCTCGCGGGTCCGTTCGTCTTCTTCATGCTCGCGGACCGGTTCGACCACCTCTTCGGCCTCGAAGAGCGAAACATGGATCCCGCGACGACCCGCGAGAGCCAGTTGTTCCTGTACAAACTCTCGCTCTGGTTGTGGGCCGCGTTCTGGCCGGTGGCCTTCGTGTTCGCGCTCTGGCAGATGCTGTTCGTCGGCCGCCTCTCCCTGTGGGAGATCGGTGTCACGGCCGCCATCCTGACGCTCGTCGCACAGACGGTGTTCATCGTGGGCCACGAACTGGTGCATCGGCGGGCTCTGTGGGAACGCCGCCTCGGCGAGTTCCTGCTGGCCTCCGTCTCCTACCCGCACTATGCGACCGAGCACGTCTACATCCATCACCCCCGTGTGTGTACGCCGCTCGACCCCGGGTCCGCGCCGAAGGGCCTGAGCTTCTGGCAGTACCTGCCCGCCGAGGTGGCGAACAACCTGGTGGGGGCCTGGCGGTTCGAACGCCGTCGGCTGACGCGCCGTCATCTGCCGCTGTGGCACTACACGAACGCGTTCTGGCGTTACACCGTGCAGATCCTCTTCTGGTACGGGTTGATCTTGTGGTGGGGCGGCCCCGTGGCCCTGCTGCTCTACCTTGCGCTGTGCGGCAGCGTCGTCTTCTCGATGAAGATCAGCAACTACGTCCAGCACTACGGGCTGCGGCGCATCCGCATGCCCACGGGCAGGTACGAGCCGGTCAAGCCGAGGCATGCCTGGAGCGCGGCCTACAAGTTCACCAACTGGCTGTACTACAACATGCAGCGCCACGCCGACCACCATACGTCCAACCATCGTTATCCGCTGTTGCAGCATCACGGCGAGGGCGCCTCCCCGCAGTTGCCCGGCAGCTACGCCCAGATGAACGGCATGGCGCTCTTTCCGAAGCGGTGGTTCGAGACCATCGATCCGCTGCTCGACCGTCAGCGCGCCCAGTTCTATCCCGAGATCGACGACTGGAGCGCCTACGACAGCCGGGCGTTCGCGGCGCGCCCCGAAGCGTTCGACGTCATCGCGGAGATTCACGCCGCCGCCCCCGGCCTCGCCGGGTGGATCAACCGCTCACCGGCCCTGCTCGACACGCTGCGAGAGCGGGAATTCACGGACCTGGAGCTGCCGGAGGGATTCCTGGGGGACGCGGAATCGGAGGCGATCGCCCGGAGCGGGCTGGCGCGCCTCTACTGGACACACGAACTGAGCCTTGCCGAGATGAGGGCCCAGCTCGACGACATCCCCGTACAGGACGCCGGCGAGGCGGTCGAGGTCGCGCTGGAGTGGTCGAACGGCAAGGTCTTCCAGATCGCGGTGCACGCGATGCGCGGCAGCCTGTCCGTGAGCGAGGCGACGACGGCGCTTTCCCGCGTCGCCGAAGCCTCCATTGTCACCGTCCTGTCCGCGGTCGAGGAGGACTTCGCTGACCGCGGCGTTCCGGAGGCGAGCGGCGGCTTGGCGATCGCGGTTCTGGGACCGCTGGCAGACGGGGAGGCGCTGCCGGGCGCCGAGCTCGATGTCCGATTCGTGTACGACGGTAGCCCGGTCAGGTACTACGAAGCGCTGTGCCGCCGCGTTCGCAAGGCGCTCCGCGCGCTGTCGCGCAACAACCTGCTGCTGG
>VXMQ01000195.1 GCA_009841015.1 Candidatus Palauibacter denitrificans
CGCGGCGCCGAATCCCGCGATATAGGAGTCTTCCGCTCTGTCCAGCCACTCGGTTTGGGCCTCGGTGTCCCCATCCTCGTCCGCCGCGGCCGCCAACTGTTCGTACACCTGACCCGCGTGATACCTCGCATCCCGACTGCGATCGTTAATCGCCAGCGCGCGCTCCAGCGTATGACGCCCGTCGTCCGTGCGGCCCGCCTTGAAATAGGCCCAGCCGATCACGTCGTAGACGCCGCTCAGGTAGAAGCGGAGGGCCTGGTCGAATTCGCCTTCCGTGTCGTAGAAGCGGCGTGACTCCATCACGCGCTCCAGCATGATGGGCATGCCCTCGCGGACCATGTCCGCCGCCTCGATCGCGTAGGGTGTGTGATCGATCATCGCGAGCGGGGCCTCGCCGAACGTGATGTGGGGATTCAGGCGTTCGTGCTTCACGGTTCCCCGAATGGCCTCGGCCAACTCCTCGGCCGGGACGGGATCCATCGCCGAAAGGGCCTGGTAGAGGTCGAGGTAGACGCCGCCCGTAAAGCGGTCGTTGTAGAGCGGGCGTTCCAGGTAGCGGTAGGCCGCATCGCGAACCGCGGGGAGTTCGGCGCGATACTCCGGCGAGTCCGCGCCGTGCGCTTCCCACATTTCCTGTAGCTGTCTGCTCGCCCTCCGCGTCTCCTCGAGGTAGACGAGCATCGCGTGATAACTGCCCGGGTCGTTTTCGACGATTCGGGCCTCCAGTTCCGCGACCCGCTCTTCGTCTTCCATCTGCCGGTACATGGAGGCCATGGTCTGCATGCCTTCCACGGTCTCGGGACTCGCCTCCCGGTAGGCCGCCATGCTCGCTCCCACCGCCGCCTGCCGTTCCTCCGGCGGAAGGAGTTCGGACATCCACAGACCGCGCCAGTGCTGGCCCCGTACCTCCCCCGATCCCGGCGCAAGCTCGAGCGCGGCTTCCATGAGCGGCGTCCACTCGTCCATGTTCCGGGCCTGATACGCCTCGTTGGCCAGCCTCGTGTACCCCAGCACGTGGTCCGGGAACTTCTCCTTGAACACGGCCCACGTCGCCCGGCTGGAATCCGCCCACGTGGGGTCGTCCAGTTCATAGCGGGCCTGCGACTCCAGTTCGGCCTGCATGCGGAGCACCTCCGGCCAACCGCGGGTCTCCTCGTCCAACCCTTCGAGGAACTCTCTCGCGGCCGTGAAGTCGTCCCGGCGCAGCGCGTTCAGGTGGAGGAGGGCGAATTCGGGCTGCGGTGACGCCTCCCACGCCTGCAGGGCCATCTCGTGCGCCGGTCCGGCCTCGTTGTCGACCAGGTGGGCGTAGGCCCGCACATAGAGACCCCACGGATTGTCAGGGTCATCCGCCAGAATCGCGTCGGCTTGCTCGTGGACCTCCTTCGGCAGCCCCCAGCCCACGAGCTGGTAGGCGTAGAGGCCTCGGAGTTCCGCGTCGTCCGGAGCGCGGGCGACCCACTCTTCTCCGAACAGCTTTCCGGCCTCGAAGGTGCGCAGCCGGGCATGGTCCCGAAGCTCCTGCTTCGCCGCCGCGAGTTCTTCGGCCGTATACCCGGGCGGAGCGGCGCCGTCCCCGCACGCTGCGAGCAGCGCGCCGGCAAGCACGACGAGCGGAAGAAAGAGTCCGACCTTCGGGCCGGATCGGCGGGAACGCGTCGACATCGCACACCTCCGGGGCAGGGGCAGGCTGGCAGCCCGTGGCAAACCACCGACCGCCAAGCTCTCAACCTGTAAGGACGTTGACATGACGAAAAGGGTTTTCCGCCGTTGAGGTTCCGTTGAGCCGGGGGCGGATATCCGTGGTATGTTGCGAACGATGACCGAGCCGCGCGCCCCCCACCCGGAATCCGTCCTCCGCGACGTGTTCGGCTACGACGAGTTCCGGCCCGGGCAGGCGCACATCATCGACGCGGTGCTGGCGGGGCGGGACTGCATCGGCGTCATGCCCACCGGGGCGGGGAAGTCGCTCACGTTTCAGATCCCGGCCCGCATCATGCCGGGGACGGTCGTCGTTCTCTCTCCGCTCATCAGCCTGATGAAGGACCAGGTCGACGCCCTCCGCGACCTCGGGTTCCGGGCCACGGCGATCAACTCCTCGCTCGCGGCGGACGAGCGCCGGCGCCGGCTGCGGGGGTTCGAGCGCGGGGACTATGAACTCGTCTACCTGGCGCCGGAAGCGCTGGGTCCGCACATGCGGCAGCGCCTGCGTTATGCGCCGCTGTCCCTGATCGTTGTCGATGAGGCGCACTGTATCTCGCAGTGGGGACACGACTTTCGTCCGTCCTACCGGGCGCTTCAGGGGCTGCGCGACGAGATTCGCGACGGAGGCGCGGGAGAAAACGGACTGCCGATCCTCGCGCTCACCGCGACCGCCACCCGCCGGGTCGCGGCCGACATCATTCGACAGTTGGGAATGAGGAAGCCCGAGGGATACAAGGGTTCCTTCTTTCGCTCGAACCTCCGCGTCGTCTGCCGGAAGAAGGGGGACGGGAATACGCGGGCCGAGATTCTGGGGCTCATCCGCCGGCACCGGGGGGAGAGCGGGATCGTCTACTGTCTGTCGCGAAAGTCCGTGGAACAGATGGCGGAGTTCCTGCGGCGCGAGGGCGTCGACGCGGTCCCGTACCACGCGGGACTCGACGACGATGCGCGGGCCGAGCACCAGGACGCGTTCGCCCGCGACGAGGTCGACGTGGTCGTGGCGACGATCGCCTTCGGGATGGGAATCGACAAATCCAACGTGCGCTTCGTCATCCACCGCGACATGCCGTCGGACATCGAGTCGTGGTACCAGGAGATCGGACGCGCCGGGCGGGACGGCCTGCCCAGCGACTGCGTGCTCTTCTACTCGTGGGCGGACGTGAAGGTGCGCGAGCGGTTCCTCGCCGAGATCGACGATCCGACGGTGCGCGAGGC
>VXMQ01000045.1 GCA_009841015.1 Candidatus Palauibacter denitrificans
CGCCCTCCCCGGCCAGCTCCCCCCGCCGCCGCACGAGGATTTCCGCCGCCTCCCGCGCCAGCTCCAGCATGGCCTCGGGCGACATCTCAAGCCCGTCGCCAACCGCGAGCTCGGAGGTCGTATCCGGCACCGTGTCGTGTCTCATCGCCGCCCATCATATCACCCGCTACAAGAACCTGCCTACCACCCTCCTTGGGTGGCGGAGTTCTCGATTCAGTCGGATATTCTCCGCGCACCGGTGGCTGTTCCGTGAAAGGGGGAGGCGAATGAGGAAGGTGCTTCCGGCCCGTATCTGCCTGGTCCTGGCGTCGGCCGTTCTCATGAGCGGGTGCTCGGCGCTGTTCATGAACCGGCCTCCGCTGGGGGACGGCCCGCTGCCCGAAGGAACCTGTGCCACATCGGCCTTGGCGCCCGTGCTCGATGCAGCGATGGGTGCGTTCATGATTTCGGGCATGATTGGCATCGCCACGGACGACGACGAGGACGACGACGTGGCCCTCGTAATAGCCGCGCTTCCGACTGCCGCGTGGGGTGCCTCCGCCTACAAGGGTTTCAATTGGACGGACGAGTGCCGGCGGCGTCAGTCGCTAAGCGAGGAATCCATCGCCGACCATCTCCGCGCCCTGGCGCGTAACGCGGGGGCCCCCGACGATTCCTGATCGCCGCCGCATTGCCGCCCTGTCCGGGCTTCTCCTCGGGCTGGGCTGCCTCCTGGCCGCACCGTCCGCCGTCGCCGCGCAGGCGCCCGCCGGTCCCGGTCGGATCTCCCTCAGCGTTGGCGTCGCCGCGGTCCTCCCGGCCGATGTCGGCTTCGTCGACGGCGACGACGCGGGCGCAGCGGCGCTCTACGGGGACGACCAGTCCGACGCCGGCACGCTCGGGGCGGGGCTGGAGTACGGTCTCGCGGCGGGCTACCGGTTCGGGGCGTTTCGCGCCCAGGTGGAGCTGGGGGTCACGGGGCGATTCGCGTACGAAGGCCAATCGAACTACACGGGCGGCGGGCCGGAGCAGCCGACCGAGGCGCGCATGACGGCCCGCCGGCTGCTGCTGTCCGGGTTCTACGAGTTCGGAGGGCTCGGGGGGCTCGGAGGGCTCGGAGGCCCGCGCCTGTGGGTGGGCGGGGGACTGGGCGCGAACCGGTATCACCTCACCGACTAAATCCAGCGGTTCCCCAACCCCGACGACCCCTCCGGCCGCCTCCGCCGGGGACCCGGCGGCGAGGTGCCCTCCACGTCTCTTCCATCGAGTACGGGCCACGGTTTCGCGTGGATGCTCGCTGCAGGCCTGACCCTCCCATTGCGTGGCGACATGCTGCTGGACTTCGGATACCGCTACACCGACGCCGGACGCATCGGCACCGCCATCGGCGACGTCGAGGTGGTTCGCTACGACGATGACGGCAGCCGCCAACTCCGCCGGATCGCCATCAACCCAACCGTCGCCGACCTTCGCCACCACTCCCTCACCGCCACCCTCCGCTGGCATCCCTAGCTTTCCGGATGGACACCGGACGCGATCGATGAACGAGACGCTCAGGGACGAACTCTTGGAGATGGTCCGGCGGGACCGGGCGGTGCGGGCCGAACTCGTGGCTTCGGGCGAGCTCTTCGGCGGCTACGAGCCCCGGATGGCGCGCGTGCACGAGCGGAACGCGCGGGGGCTTCGCCGGATCATGGAGTCGGTCGGATGGCCGGGAACGGACCTGGTCGGCCCGGACGGGGCGGAGGCCGCGTGGATCGTCCTGCAGCACGCGATCGCGGAGCCCGACCTGCTCCGGCGCGCGCTCCCCCTCCTCCAGTCCGCCGCGCGCGAAGGGCAGGCATCTCCCCGACACGCGGCAATGCTGGAGGACCGGATCCGATACTTCGAGGGCCGGCCGCAGCGCTACGGAACACAGTTCGACTGGGACGCCGACGGGAATCTCTCGCCGGGCGCCGTGGAAGACCCACAGGGGCTGGATGAACGGCGCCGCGCCGTCGGACTCCCGCCGCTGGCCGAGCAGATGGAGGAGGCGCGCCGCCGGGCGACGGCCGAAGGAGACGGACCGCCGACGGATCACCAGGCGTACGCAAGAGCCCGCGAAGAGTGGGCGAGAGAGGTCGGCTGGCGCGCCGACTGAACGGCGCGTCAGTCGTCGCCGAACACGCGGTCGGGGCCCTCTTCCAGCAGTCTCGTGAGTAGCCTGAAGCAGATCGAGAGGCAGATGAAGCACAGGATGACGCCCGCGAGGGCCACGTAACGCCCCCAGCCCGGCCCGAACCAGGCCAGCATTCCACCGCACACCGCCCCGGCGCCACAGCACACCAGCGCCATGCGATACCACTTCGGCCAGTACTTCGGCGACCACCTGCGCGACCACTTGCCCATGGCGCTCACGTCCTCCGACTCCGGAAAGGTGACGTCGATGAGGACTCTACGTTCGGGCGCGGCGCCCGGATTCGGCAACTGGATTCGGCAATGGCCGCGGGGCGGCAGCACCGGTTGACTGGTCTCCGGCGTTCCCGCGGGAACGCCTCGCGTGTCGAGATCGGCTGAAGGACCGCTTTGAGACGGCGTTGAGACATGGCCCGAACATTTACCGAAGATCGGGGTATGAAACCGGAGTTGTGAGCGAGTCGTGAGCCGCGCCGCTTCCGCCTGCCCCTGGACCCTGAGATTCGGATGAGAACGCCATGCCCGACACGCCCGACACCCCCGATGTCCCGACGCCGGATGCCTCGAACCCTGCTGCCTCGCACCCCGCGGTCTTGAACGGCGACCCCGTCGGCGACGCGATCGCCGAACTCTGCGCCCACCTCGACGCCGGCCTGTACCGGCTCCTCACGCTGCTGCGCCGCTACGACGGGGAGGAACTCTGGAGCGGGTGGCGCTCCTGCG
>VXMQ01000007.1 GCA_009841015.1 Candidatus Palauibacter denitrificans
CAGGTGGGGCGGCTTCTCCCCGTCTTCATGGACGAGGAACGAGTAGATGCGCCCGGATTCGCAGACGAGCGCAACATTGGTCGCCGCGTCCTCGGCCAGCGGCTTCAGGTACGCGACGTTCGCCGCGCCGGTCAGGTGCCAGTACTCGGAGTCGCCGGCCACGAAGTCGAGGATCCGCTCCCCGGCCGGAAGCACGATGACCGTGGTGTGGCGCACGCGCGCGCGGAGCCGGGGGATCCGCTCTTCGCCTTCCTCCGGCACCGGCACGCGCAGGTAGGCGGCATCGCCTTTGGCTTGCTGCGCGGCGGCATCGCAGGGAACCACGGCCAGAAGCAGCGTCAGCAGCACGACGACGATCCCCAGCAGGATCGCTGCGGTCGGAGTTGCTTTCATGGTGTTCACGTCCTCTCGGTTGGTGGAGTGGGATGGGTTCGGCCCGCGAGCGCTTCAAGCGCCCGGGCCAGGCCGTGCCTCGCCACGGCTTCGGCACGCCTCTCGGCGTCGAGCGGCGAGGAGGTGTAGAGCCAATAGCTCTCGGGATCGACTTCGAGCCGGAGCACCGCCGCCTCGTCCGGGCGGCGCAGATACAGTTCGCGCTTGGGCGTCAACGCCCGGATCCGCGCCACCTCCGACTCGTTCAGCCGGAACAGTGCTCCGGCCTCGTCGGGCAGTTCGGCGTTGGCAAGGAAGAGCTTGGTCGGGATGGATTCGAGAAGGGCCGAAGCGCCCGCCGTCCCCGTCACGTCCACGGCCGACTGCGTGGCGAGCACGAGCGCCGCGTTCTTCTTTCGCCACGTCTTGGCCGCCTCGGCCAAGTAGTTCAGCACGGCGGGGTCCTGCATGTACCGCCACGCCTCGTCCACGACCATCAGCTTGAGCCGCGCCGTCTCGGCCGGGTCCTCGATCTCCAGCCGCATGCGTTCCAGCAGGTACGAGAGCGCCGCCTCGCACAGGTCCGCGTGCTCGGCCGCGCCCGCCAGGTCGATCACCTGCCAGTCCCGGAACTCGATGTCCGCCGCGCCCGCCGGGGGGTTGTCGAAGAACGCGCCCCACGCGCCGCCCTCCGTCCAGCGGCTCAGCGCGGGCCACATCGCGGACGGCAGAGAACCGGCCAGCGCCGTGAGCGTGCGCCGCTCAACCCCGAGCGCGTAGAGGTCCTCGATCCGCGCGCGGATCTCGCTCGTGTCCGCGCCGCTCGCCTCGTAACCGCCCAGCTTCAGGAGCCGGAGCACCCAGCCCGTAAGGAACTGGAAAGTTCTTGTGGTCGCGGGCAGCGCGAAGGGCGTGAGCCGGAGCGTCGGCTGCGCCTCGCCGGGGGCGAGCTCCAGATACCGGCCCCCGAGGAACCGGGTCAGCCAGCGGTAGGAGCCGCCCAGGTCCAGGATCAGGATGCGCGGATCGTACTTGAGCGCCTCGACCAGCAGGAAGTTGAGCGTAAAGCTCTTGCCCGAGCCCGTCGCCCCCAGGATCAGCGTGTGGCCCACGTCGCCCGCGAACAGGTCGTAGCGGTACGCCGTGCGCCACGGCGTCTCGAACACCGCCAGCGGCTCGCGGTCGAGATGGCGGCTCTTCCTGTTCCCCCGCGGCGGGCCGAACACGGGCGCGAGGCACGCGGCGAGCCCGGCCGATACGAACACCTTCCGCACCTGCCGCTTGCGCGGCTGCGCCGGGAGCCGGGCGAACCACGCGGGCATCTGGCCGTAGCCCTCCCGGATCACCTTCGCGTCGTGCGCGGCGAACAGGCGGCGCACGTCCCCGTCCAGCCGCTCGATCCCGTCGAGTTCGCCGTGGAGCGCCACGGTGAGCGACGCCTCGCCGTAGGCCACGCCATCGGCTTCGAGTTCGACGAGGGCCGCCCCCAGACGGTCGGACTCGGCGGCCGCCGCCGAATCGACCATCGCCGCCGCCGTGCCCTGGGCGTCCTGCGCGTGCGCCATCATCGAGTAGCGCCGCGAGAAGTAGTGGCGCTGCGCGCTCCGGATCCGGCGCCGCGCCGCCTCGACCGCCCACGGCCGCCATTCCAGCGAGACCGTCGTCACCGCGTCGAGGCAGTACAGGTCGCGGAGGAGGTTCGCGTGGGCCTGGCCGGGCGGCGACAGGAGTGAGTAGAGGATGACCGGCTCGCCGGCCAGCCGAAGGTGCGAGCGCTCGGCTTCAAGCTCCGACAGCGCGAGCCGCCAGTTCATGCCGCTACCCGTCGCGCCGTCCCAGAATGTGCCGGGGCGGTTGACGAGTTCGGACAGCAGCCGGGAAGCCTCAAGGGCTCCCATCATCTCGACCGGCGTGTGCTCGGTCACGAGCGAGCGGCCCGCGTCGATCATGGCCCGGAACCGGCCCGCCGCCGCCTCGATCTCCGAGGCCAGGTAGGTGGCTGCCGTCTTGCCGCGGCGCTTCCGAAGCCGCTTGAGTCGCGACAGCGGTCCCGTCCCGGAACCCCCGCCCGTCGGACGGAGGCCCGGGTCGTGCGACCAGACCACGAAGGCTTCGAGCCGCTGGACGCGCCCGGCGAGGAACGCGCTTCGCTTGCGGCCCGACAGGGACGCGATGTCCGAACCGCTCGTCTCTTGATCCTCGGCGAGGCTGGGACGCCGGAGCATGTGGAACTGGACGCGTGTGTCGGAACCGAGCCCCGACAGCAGCCGCTGCCAGAGCCCGAGCACCCGGTCGATCTGCTCCGGTGTGCGGCCGTCCATGGCGGCGGGCCGGATCCGGCCCGCCGCCATCAACTCACCCGAACGGGTCAGGCAGGTGCGGCCGTCGTCGAGCCAGCCCCAGTAGGGCAGCTCCTCGGCCAGCGACCCCGCCGCCTCGTAGGCCCGGCGTTCCTCCGCGACTCTCACTTCGAGTCCGTCCG
>VXMQ01000013.1 GCA_009841015.1 Candidatus Palauibacter denitrificans
CCTCCTCCCCCGCTCGCCACGGGGTGCGGGGGGACGGCCACGCCATCGGTGTCCGTCACGCTCGACCTGACCCTCGGCCAGCACGTCACGCTCGACAACGCCGGGGATGTGCGCGCCTTCAGGCTGGCGGGCTCGGAAACGCCCCGCGACTACCAGGTCATCGTCCACAACGCCTCCCAGGCGCCCGGCCAGAGCGTGGACGGCTGTATCCGGGTTCGCGCCGAGCGCGCCTCCGGGAACGTGACCCCGTCCAACCCCCCGCGTCTCACCTCCGGAGGCGGAGAACTGAGCCGCGACCTTCGTCGCCGGGCGTCCTGGTTCGTCCGCGAACGCGTCCTCCGGGAGCAGGAGCTGCGGGAGCTCGCCGCGGTCGGCGCGCAGCCCATACGGTCTCGAACGCCGGGGCTCGATCCGTTGAACCCGTTCGACGCGCGACGGCCTCCCGACCTTGGGGACACCCTCTCCTTCCGGGTCGGCGTTGGCGCGAATCTGGTCGTGAACTGCCGGAACCCGACGATGGTCAGGGCCGAAGTCAGGTACGCGGGAGAGTACTTCACGATCGTGGAGGACATCCAGTTCCACGACCAGCCCGACAGCGACCGGTTCTCGGAGGCCGAATTCGAGGCGATCGGCCGGCAGCTGGATGAAGTCGTGTATCCGATGGACGTCGCCTACTTCGGCGAACCGGCGGACATCGACAACAACGGGACGGTTTTCGCGCTCATCACGGCCGAGGTGAACAAGCTCACGCCCGCGGGAGAGGAGAGCGTCGTCGCCGGCTTCTTCCTGGCGCGCGATCTCACGACCCGATCGAGCTGTGAGGCCTCGAACGAAGGGGAGATCTTCTATCTCGTGGGTCCGGACCCCGACGAGGATTACGGCTCGGACATCAGCCTCAGCTTCGCGAACGCGCTCGCGCGGTCGACGGTCGCGCACGAGTTCGCCCACCTGCTCAACACCCAGCAGCGCGTCACGCTCGGCGGCGGGAACATCTTCGGCGATCGAGAGGTCGCATGGCTCGATGAGGGCATGGCCCACCTCGCCGAGGAGATCGCCGGCCTCCGGGCCGCGGGGCTGGGGACCAGATCCAACCTCGATCTGGACATGATCACGACCAGCGAGGAACAGCTCACCGCCTATAACCACTTTCACGTGGTGAACCAGATACGCCTCGGGCGCTTCCTGCGGGGCGGCTGTCCGCCGGATCCCAACGGTCCGGGAGTGGCCCCGGCGCTCGGAGACGCGTCCGGCGAAGACCCCGGCGGAGTGGAATCCCTCTCCTTCCGTGGCTTCGCGTACGGGTTCGTACGCTGGCTCGGCGACCACTTCGGGGCGTCCGGGAGCGGGGGAGCGCTGCCCGGAAGCCGGGAAGAGGAACTGTTCCGGCACCTGACTTCGGGCGGTCCCGCCCACTTCAAGGGCATCACCAACGTCGAGCGCACGCTCCAGGCGGTCGCCGGCGTGAACATGGAATGGGAGGAACTCCTCTCGCTGTACCTCACCTCTCTCATCGCGGACGACCGCGTGCCGTCCGACGCGGATCCCCGGACGCAATGGACGACCTGGAATCTCCCGGCGCTGTACCGACAGTTGAACGACTCCAACCTCGGCGACCGCTGTCCGTTCACGCGGGCGTTCCCGCTCACGCCCTCGAGGGTGAACGTGCACGTGCGGACGAACAGTCCGACCGAGTTCACCGTGAACTCCGCCACGGGGCGCTACTTCTCGCTGGTGAGTTCCGGTGCGACGCCCGACTTGGTCGTCGAGGTCATGGACCCCGCCGGGGCAGACCTCCCCGGACGGGCCCAGGCGCAGGTCACCGTGCTGAGGACGCGCTGAACGCTCCGCCCGAATCGGCCTCAGCCGCGACGCCGAGGCCGGCATTTGGCGAACGGCGCCGGCCGCCCTAGCTTCCGCGTCCAACGATCGTCCCATCAAATCGTGCATCGACGGGTAGGCCGATGAACGAATCCCGGATTTCCATCACGCTCCCCGACGGTTCCTCGAAGCGGCTGCCGCGCGGCTCGACCGCGGCCGACCTCGCCGCGGCGATCGGCCCTGGGCTGGCCCGCGCCGCGGTGGCCGCCCGCGTGAACGGCGCGCTCACGGATCTTTCGGCCGCTCTTCCCGACGGGGCGGAAGTCGCGATCGTCACGCGCAGCGACGAGGACCCGGACGCGCTCTACGTCCTTCGCCACTCCGCCGCGCACGCGCTCGCCACCGCCGTGCGCGAACGGGTTCCGGGGGCGGGGATCGGCTTCGGCCCTCCGATCGACGACGGCTTCTACTACGACTTCGAGGTCCCGGCGCCCTTCACGCCGGAGGACCTGGAAGAGATCGAGCGTACGATGGCCGAGGTCGCGGGGGCTGACGATCCGTTCGAGCGCCGCGAGGTCACGCGCGACGAGGCCACGGAACTCTTCGCGGACGATCCCCTCAAGCTGGAGCGGCTGGGCGAGATCCCCGAGGGCGAGGCGATTTCCGTCTATCGGAACGGGCCGTTCGTCGACCTGTGCCGGGGACCGCACGCTCCCCGCACGGGCGAGATCCGCCATTTCCGCCTTCTCAGCGCCGCGGGGGCCTATTGGCGCGGCGACGAGCGCAGGCAGATGCTCCAGCGCATCTACGGCACGGCCTTCTACTCGCGGGAAGCGCTCGATGCGTACATCGCGCGCATGGAAGAGGCCCGCAAGCGGGATCACCGTAAGCTGGGCAGGGAACTGGACCTGTTCTCGATCCAGGACGAGATCGGGCCGGGGCTCGTGTGCTGGCACCCCAGGGGGGCGCGGGTGCAGCTGGAGCTGAGGCGCTGGATCGAAGACCTGCAGGAGGCGCACGGCTACCAGTTCGTCTACACGCCGCACGTCTCCAGCGAGGCGCTCTTCCGGCGCTCCGGGCACCTCCCGAACTACGCGGAGAACATGTACCCCCGCATGGAGGACGAGGACGGGGAAGCCTTCCGCGTGAAGCCGATGAACTGTCCGGGCCACATCACGATCTACGCGGCGAACCCCCGCAGCTACCGCGATCTTCCGGTGCGGCTGGCCGAGGTCGCGAACGTGTACCGCAACGAGCGGTCGGGGACGCTGCACGGGCTGCTGCGCGTGCGCATGCTCACCATGGACGATGGGCACGTGTTCTGCACGCCGGAGCAGATCGAGGACGAGATCTTCATCTGCCTCGAACTCGTGGACACCGTGATGACGACGCTCGGTCTCGACTACCGGTTCGATCTCTCCACGCGCCCGGACGGGGACAAGCGGATCGGCGGCGACGAGGTGTGGGACGTGGCCGAGGGCGCCCTGCGCGATGCGCTCGAGCGCGGCGGACTCGAGTACAAGCTGGACGAGGGCGGGGGCGCGTTCTACGGTCCCAAGATCGACATCAAGTACAAGGATGCGATCGGGCGCGAGTGGCAGGGGGCCACGATCCAGCTCGACTTCAACCTGCCGGAGCGGTTCGAACTCGAGTACATGGGGACGGACAACAAGCCGCACCGCCCCGTGATGATCCACCGCGCCATCTTCGGCACCCTGGAGCGCTTCACCGGCGTGCTCATCGAGCACTTCGCCGGCGCGTTCCCTCCGTGGCTTGCACCCATCCAGGTCCGCGTGCTCCCGATCACGGACGCGCACGCGGAGGCCGCCGGGGATATCCGGGACCGGCTCGCCGCGGAGGGTCTGCGCGTCGAACTCGATGCCCGCTCCGACACGCTCGGCTACCGCATCCGCGACGGCGAACTGCAGAAGGTTCCCTACCTCCTCGTCGTCGGAGACCGCGAAATCGAGGCCGGCACCGTAGCCGTCCGCGCCCGCGGCGCGAAGCGCAAACAGGAAGTCGTCCCCCTCGACGAATTCATATCCCGCATCCGTCATCGCGTGGAGACCCGGTCTCTCGAAACGTGACGTCCACCAGTTCTCCCACTGGCGGTCGTTGACAGGCAGGGCGCCCGGGGGCACTTTCCGGGCGTTGAAAAACTGACAAGCGGGGCCGCGATGCCCCCACCCTATCGGCGCACGGAATCGTGCTGCTGCCGGGTCGATGGCGCACTCCCTGCGAGGGGCGTGCCTTCGTGCCCGGTCGGCCGTCGCCGAACCGGGCTTTTCTTATGAGGTGAAGTGAACGGAGATCCCAGAGTCAACGACAAGATCCGGATCAGCCCGATCCGGCTCATCGATGAAGAGGGCAATCAGCTCGGCATCGTCGCGACGGACGAAGCTCGTGCCCTCGCGGCCGAACGCGGGCTCGACCTCGTGGAGGTGGCGCCCGGCGCGCGACCGCCCGTCTGCCGGCTCATGGACTTCGGAAAGTACAAGTACGCGCAGGCGAGGAAGGCGCGGGAAGCGAAGAAGAAACAGCACATCATCCACGTCAAGGAAGTGAAGCTGCGGCCGAAGATCGAGGCGCACGACATCGACTTCAAGATGCGGCACGCACGCAGATTTCTGGGGGATGGAGACAAGGTGAAGTTCACGCTCATGTTCCGGGGACGCGAGGTCACGCACCCGGAGCGGGGGAGACGGATCCTCGAGATGGTGAAGGAAGAGTTGGAGGACATCGCGGTGGTGGAGTCGGACATCGCACATGAGGGTCGCACGATGACCATGCTGATGGGACCGCACCGCACGTAGCCACGAGCTGCGGGTGCCCTCCAGAACGACGATTCCGTCCAGGACGGCCGGGGACGGAGCAGAACCGGAGCTTACGCAAGATGCCGAAAATGAAGACGAACCGGTCCGCCGCGAAGCGGTTTCGAAAGACCGGCAACGGGAAATTCCGGCGCCGGCGTGCCTACCACAGCCACATCCTGACGAAGAAGAGCCCCAAGCGTAAGCGTCGGCTCCGGCAGGGGACCCTTGTGGCGAAAGCGGACGAGAAGCGGGTGAAGCGGCTCCTGGGAACCTAGCTCGGGCGCCCGTTCGCCCCATTCCCCGGACAGTACCCGGACAGTCTCAGCATCAGGAATCAGGAGGTGCGGTCATGCCACGCGCGACGAGCAGCGTTGCACGAAACCGTCGAAAGAAGAAGATCCTCAAGGAAGCCCGCGGCCAGTTCGGAGCCCGTTCGAAGCTCTATCGCACGGCGAAGAACTCCGTCGAGCGCGGCTGGGCCTATGCATACGTCGACCGGCGCAAGAAGAAGCGCGACTTTCGCCGACTGTGGATCGCCCGCATCAACGCCGCGGCCCGGCAGAACGGGATTTCCTACTCCCGATTCGTCTGCGGGCTGAAGAGCGCCGGCGTCGATCTGAACCGCAAGGTGCTCGCGGACCTCGCCATCCGGGATCCGGCCGCCTTTACCAAGCTCGTCGAGGTGGCCAAAGCGCACGGTCCATGACCCCGGCCGGAGCGTCTCTCCTCGATCGGCTCGCGGCCATCGAGGGGAAGGGGCTCGCCGCGATCGGGGAGGCGACGGACGCCGACACTCTCGAGTCCGCCCGCGTCGAATACCTGGGCCGTAACGGTCAACTGGCCGACATCATGTCCCTGATCGGCACGGTCGAAGCTCCGGCCCGACGCGATGTGGGACAGCGCGCGAACGCCGTGAAGACGGTGCTGCGCGAAGCCCTCGAAGAGCGGGCGGAGGTGCTCCGGAGCGGCACGTCCGGCCCGCGCGCCCGCATCGACCTGACCCTCCCCGCCCGCGGGCGCTGGGTCGGCGGCGTGCATCCCGTGACCCGGGTCATCGACGAGATCTGCGAGATCTTCGCGGAACTCGGCTTCACAAGCGTGCTCGGTCCCGAGATCGAGTCCACGTGGTACAACTTCACCGCGCTGAACATTCCGCTCGATCACCCCGCCGCGGACATGATGGACACGTTTTACCTGGACGATGACGTCGTGCTGCGGACGCACACCTCGCCTGTCCAGGCGCGCGTGATGGAGGCCTTCCGTCCGCCCGTCCGCGTCGTTGTACCGGGGCTCGCCTACCGGCGTGACTCCTTCGATCCCTCGCACGCTCCGGCCTTCGAGCAGATCGAGGGTCTCGCGGTCGACGAAGGCGTGGACTTCGTGGAGTTCCGCGCCGCGATCGAGCACTTCGTGCACCACTTCTTCGGTGCGGGGACGAAGAGCCGGTTTCGGCCGTCCTTCTATCCCTTCACCGAGCCCTCGGCGGAGGTGGACGTGTCGTGCGCAGTGTGTGCCGGGGGCGGCTGCTCCACGTGCAAGCGCACAGGATGGATCACGATCATGGGAAGCGGGATGGTGGATCCCGCGGTGTTCGAGGCCGTGGGCTACGACCCGGAACGCTACACGGGCTATGCATTCGGGATGGGACCGGCCCGCATCGCGATGGTGCGGCACGGGATCCCCGACATGCGGCTCCTCTACGAGGGGGAGATGAGCTTTCTGCAGCAGTTCGCATGAACATCTCGTTCAACTGGATCGACGAACTGGCCGGACTGCGCGGGGAGTTGCGCGACCCGCGGGTGCTGGCCGAGCGTCTGACGATGATCGCCGCCGCGGTGGAGAAGATCGAGGCCGTGGGCGCGGGGCTGGACGGGATCGTCGTGTCCCGCGTCCTCGAGACCCGTCCGCACCCGAACGCGGACCGGCTCACGCTGTGCAAGGTGGACCGGGGCGGCGGCGAGGCGCTCGACGTCGTGTGCGGGGCTCCCGTCATTGCCACCGGGGGGTACTATCCGCACGTGGCCCCCGGCGGCGAACTCCCCGCCGGCTTCCGGATCGAGAGCCGGAAGATCCGCGGCGAGCTGAGTCACGGCATGCTGTGCTCGGAGGCCGAACTCGAGTTGGGCCGCGACAAGGCAGGCATCATGCGTCTCGGGGACGGGCTCGAGCCGGGAACGCCCCTCGCGGTGGCGCTGGGCCTGCCCGACACGCGTCTCACGCTGGACCTGAACCCGAACCGGGTCGACCTCGCCTGCCACATGGGGGTCGCACGGGAAGTGGGAGGGCCTCCGGCACCGCGCGACTTCGGGGGGCCGGCGTGGTCGCCGGAGTGGCGGGACGGCGAGTCCGAGGCGAACGGCGCCGCGGTCACGATCCGCATCGAGGACCTCGGACGATGTCCGCGCTACATGGCGGCCGTCATCCGCGGAGTCAGGGTCGGGCCGTCGCCGCCGTGGCTCGCGGGACGACTGCTCGCCGCGGGGGCGCGGCCGATCAGCAACGTCGTCGATGCGACGAACTACGTCCTCCACGAGTACAACCAGCCTCTGCATGCCTTCGATCTCGCGCGGCTGTCCGGGGCGGAGATTCGCGTGCGTGCGGCCGTGGCGGGCGAACCGCTGACGACGCTCGATGGCCAGGAGCACAAGCTTACGCCCGACCAGACCGTGATCGCCGACCGCGATCGCGCCATCGCCTTCGCGGGGGTCATGGGAGGGCTCGATACGGAGGTGACCGGGGACACGGTCGACGTGCTCATCGAGTGCGCGTCGTTCGATCCGGCCGGCGTGCGGCGGACCCGGACCGGTGCGGGGCTCTCCACCGACGCATCCTACCGCTTCGAGCGGGGGATCGACGTCCACGCCCAGGAGCGAGCGCTCGCGCGCTGCGTGGAACTCATCCTCGCCACCGCTGGCGGCGAGGCGGATGTCATCGCCCTCCGCGCGGGCCCCGCTCCGGCCCGGGTCCCGCCGATCGACGTCCGCGTGAGTCGCGTGGACCAGGTACTCGGCTTCGGCCTCGACCGGGCGGACGTCCGGGCGGCGCTCGAGCCGATCGGCTTCGAGCCTCTCCCCGACACGGACGGCGACGACGGTGGGGACGGAGGGACCGACCTGCTGCGCGTCTCCGTGCCCGGATGGCGTACCGATGTCGCCCGGGAGATCGATCTCGTGGAGGAAGTCGCGCGCCGCGTCGGGTACGACGCCGCGTCGGGCCAGGACCGCAGGTTCCGGCCCAGCGCGGTGCCCGCGGATCCGCGCGTGGAGAAGGCGGCCAGGGTGCGTGAGATGCTCACCGGACGCGGACTCCTCGAAGCGCGCAGCCTGAGCTTCATGCCGGAGGACTACCGGGGGAATCGCGCCGTGGTCCTGGTGCCGAACCCGCTCTCGGCCGAGGAGAGTTGCCTGCGCTCCGCCATGGTCCCCGTGCTGCTTCGACGGCTGGAACACAATTACGCGCGCGGCAACCGCAACGTCCGCCTGTTCGAACTCGGCACCGTGTTCGGTTACGCGGCCGGTACGGGCGGGGAAGAGGACGCGGACGGACCCGGCCGTTTCGACGAGTCCGGAAGAGTGGGGGCCGTCATCGCCGGGGCTCGGCGCCCGGATCACTGGTCGGGGTCGGGACTCGACTTTGACCTGTGGGATATCAAGGAGATCGCCGCGTCGATCGCGGATCGTCTGTGCGGGGCGACGCTGGAACCGCTCGACGACGCCGACACCGCGCGGGCGCCGGAGGGCCGAGCGTCTCTCGCCGGACCCTGGCTCTCCCGCGGCGGGTTCCGCGCGGTGAAGGACGGTCGCGTGGTCGGCGTCGCGGGGGCCGTTGCTGGGGCTTCCGTGGACGCGCCTCCGTGGGCCGCGCCCGCGTTCGGGCTCGAGTTCGATCTATCCGCCGTTGAGGGGCGCACCGTGCCCGCCTATCGGAAGACATCGCCGTTCCCGGCCGTGCGCCGCGACCTCTCGATGACGGTGCCGCGCGGCGTTCCCGCCGCGGACATCGAGCGGGCGGTGAGAGAAGCGACGTCAGATCTTCTGCGTGACGTACGCCTGTTCGACGTCTACTCGGGCGAGGAGATCGAGGGCGGCCGCCTCGGACTCGCCTGGACGTTTCGCTTCCGGGCTCCCGACCGTACGCTCACGGATCGGGACGTCGAATCGGAGATGTCCGCGCTTTCCAATGCCCTGGAGAAACGGTTCGGTGCCAGAATCCGGAGGTCCTGACCGGCAACGGGAAGTCGAACGTCTGCTTGACCGCCTCTCTCGGGCGGCGGGCAGGGTCGAGACCCATCGCGAGGAATCCCGGGTTGCCGGCCCGAGCGGACCGCCGACCCCCGACCTCGAGGAGCGGCTGAAGGCGGTGACGGCGGAGAACCGTCGGCTCCGAGAGATGCTGGCCGAGGCCAGGGGAAAGGCCGTTCGACTGCGCAATCGCCTCGCTCATGTGGAGGATGAAGTATGACTTCAGCGGATGATTCGCCCCCGATCGGCGTGACGATCTTCGGCGATCGATACCGGATCCGGACGGACCGGGGCGAGGCGCACACACGGGCGTGCGCGAAGTACGTGGACGACGCGATTCAACGTGCGCACATGGCGGGTGTGGCCGAGCCCCACCGCGCCGCGATCCTCGCCGCCCTCGAGATCACCGATGAACTCCTCCAGGCGCGCCGCGAGGTCGAGCTGCTCACGGCCGCCGTCGAGGCGCGGGTCACGGAAGTGACCGAACGGCTCGAGTCCATCGCGGGCAACACCGCACGGTAGCTGGCAGCCCCCGTCCGCTTGCGGGTTGCAGATTCCCGAGCGACGTTTCCTGGCGTGAGTTAGAGGGATCAGCGGGAATCGGTGTTGTCCGTAAGGCGGCTGCGCGTGAGCGTGGCCCCAGCTTCAGATAGATGATCGGCCGGAGCGCATCGTTCCGTCCGATCTGAGCGGCATGCACCGGTGGATGAGTCCGCCGGTTTTTTTGTTCATAGATGGTTCGAGGATTGGAGTCTGGCCATGCTGGAATCCATCACCGTGCCGACGATGTTGTTGGCCATTGCGGGTCTCGTGGCGGGTGGCGTCGCAGGGATTCTGATCGAGCGGCGGGGCTTGCGCCGCGCGCGCGGCCGCCTCGAGAGCGACGGTCGCGACATCATCGAATCCGCCAGGCTGGAGGCGGGCAGCCTCCGCAAGGCGGCGGAACTGGCGGGGCGCGAAGAGGCGCAGCGGCTCCGGGAGGAATCGGCCAGGGAAGCGGAGCGCCGGCGCGCCGAGTTGGAGCGGCTGGAGCAGCGGACGCTGGAGCGGAGCGAGACGCTCGAGCGGAAGCTCGAGAAGATCGACCAGCGGCAGGAGCGCGTGGATCGTCGTCGCGAGCAGATCGAGGCGGAGCGCGGCGAACTCGATACGCGAGCCAAGGAACTCGTCGACCGCGAGCGGGAACTCGGAAGACGCCTCGAGGAGATCGCGGGCATCAGCCGGGAAGCCGCGCGCCGCGAGTTGGTGGGCCAGATTCGGGACCAGGCGCGGGCAGACGCCGCACAGCACGTGCGGGAAGTCACCGAACGGGCTCGGAACGAGGCCGAAGGGGAAGCCCGCAAAATCATCTCGCAGGCGATCGAGAAGCTCTCCGTCGACCATTCATCGGAAGCGGCCGTCTCCGTCGTCACTCTTCCCAGCGACGACATGAAGGGCCGGATCATCGGGCGCGAGGGCCGGAACATCCGGTCCTTCGAGGCGGCTACCGGCGTCGACGTCGTGGTGGACGATACGCCCGAGGCCGTCATCCTATCCTGCTTCGATCCGGTCCGCCGCGAGGTCGCTCGGCTGGCCATGGATCGCCTCGTCGGCGACGGCCGGATCCACCCCGGCCGCATCGAGGAAGTCGTGGAGAAGGCACGGGAAGATGTTCAGGCGACGATGCGAAAGGCCGCCGACGAGGTCCTGTACGAGCTCGGCATCCACGACCTCCACCCGAAACTCCGTGAAGTGCTCGGCGTCCTCCGCTTCCGGACCAGCTACGGGCAGAACCAGTTGCAACACGCGCACGAGGTCGCGCTCATCGGGGCGACGATGGCGGCGGAGCTGTCGCTCGATGCGCAACTCGTGAAGCGAATGGGTCTGCTGCACGATATCGGCAAGGGGCTCACGCACGAGAAGGAGGGGAGCCACGTCGAGATCGGCTACGATCTGTGCAAGCAGTGCGGGGAGAAGGACGGCGTGCTGAACGCGATCCGCGCGCACCACGGCGAGGAGCCCGCCCGCTATCCGGAGACCTTCCTCGTCACCGCGGCGGACGCGATCTCGGGCGCCCGTCCCGGCGCCCGGCGGGAGTCGTTTGAGCACTACGTGAAGCGATTGGAGAAACTGGAGGAGATCGCGAGTTCCTGGGACGGGGTCGAGAAGGTCTACGCGATCCAGGCGGGGCGGGAGATCCGGATCATGGTGACCCCGGACAAGGTCTCCGACGAGGAGATGGCGAGGCTGTCGGAGCGGACGGCCCGCCGCATCGAGAACGAGTTGCAGTATCCGGGGCAGATCAAGGTCGTCGTCGTGCGAGAGTCGCGAACCGTGGATTTCGCGCGCTGACACGGGCTGACAACAGACTGACAACGAGCCAACGACGGAGAGATTGGATGACGGCGCAGCTCATCGACGGGAAGCGGATCGCGGCCGAGATTCGGGCGGAAGTGGCGGAACGGACGCGGGCCCTTGCGGAGCGGGGGATCCGGCCCGGCCTCGGCGTCGTCCTCGTCGGCGAGGATCCCGCCTCGCAGGTCTATGTACGGATGAAGACGCGAGCCTGCGAAGAGGCCGGCATCCATGCCCGCGACATCAAGCCGCCTGCCGACATCGGCCGCGCGGAACTCCTCGGCATCGTCGATGAACTGAACGCGGATCCGGCCATCCACGGGATCCTCGTACAGCTCCCCCTGCCGCGACACCTCGATGAACGCGAGGTGACGGAGAGGATCGATCCGGCCAAGGATGTCGACGGGTTCCATCCCGTGAACCAGGGGAGAATGTCGCAGGGAGACGCGGGCGCGTTCCGTCCCGCCACCCCCGCCGGCGTGCAGGAACTCATCCGGCGGACGGGAGTGGAGACCTCCGGCGCCCACGTCGTCATCGTCGGCCGCTCCAACATCGTCGGCATGCCGATGTCCCAGATCATGCTCCAGAAGGAACCCGGAGCGAACGCCACGGTGACCGTGGCCCACAGCCGAACCGCGGATCTCGGCGCCGTGACGCGCCAGGGTGAGATCCTCATCGTCGCGGTGGGCGTCCCCGGCATCGTCCGCGGCGACATGGTGCGGGAGGGAGCCGTCGTGATCGACGTGGGCGTGAACCGCGTGGAGGACCCGACGACGGAGCGAGGCTATCGGCTCGTCGGCGACGTGGCGTTCGACGAAGCGGCGGAGCGCGCGAGCTGGATCACTCCGGTGCCCGGTGGCGTGGGGCCGATGACGATCGCCATGCTCCTCCGGAACACCGTGAGGTCGGCGGAGCGGACCGCAAGCCTCGCCGCGGCGGGGACGGTGGCGGCGTCGGGTTGACGTGACGCGTCAAGTCTCGCTGTTCGGCGCGGCGGAGGTCCGCGATGGCCATTCACCGGGGGGCGCGATCACCGTATCCGACCTGAACGAGGCGGCGCGCGGCACGCTGGAGAAGCGGTTCGGCGATCTCTGGGTTCGCGGCGAGGTGACGAACTGGACCCGATCCTCCGTCGGGCACCGCTACTTCTCGCTGCGGGACCAGGAGCGCGACGCCAGCGTCGCGTGCGTTTTCTTCCGGGGGGATGCCTGGCGCCTGCCGGCGGATCCGGAGGATGGGATGGAGGTCTTCGTCCACGGCCGTCCGACCCTCTACGCACGGCAGGGCCGGTTCCAGTTGCGCGTGCGCGCCCTCGAGGCGGCGGGCGAGGGGTTGTGGCGGATCGCCTTCGAGCGGCTCCGCCGGGAGCTGGCGGCGGAGGGCCTGCTCGATCCGGAGCGGAAGCGTGCGTTGCCGGCGTACCCTCGCCGGGTGGGCGTCGTCACGTCGCGTGGGGGCGCGGCGCTCCACGACATCATCACCGTGCTCCGGCGGCGGGCCCCCTGGATCGAGATCGTCGTGCGCCACTGCCGCGTACAGGGCGAGGGCGCCGCCGCCGAGGTGCGCGCCGCCCTCGGGCGTCTCGCGGACTGGGGCGCGAGCGGTCCGGACCGGACCCTCGACGCGATCATCCTGAGCCGCGGCGGCGGGTCCATGGAGGATCTGTGGTGTTTCAACGAGGAGACGGCGGTTCGAGCGGTCGCGGCGAGTCCGGTGCCCGTGATCTGCGCCATCGGGCACGAGGTGGACGTGACCCTTTGCGAGCTGGTGGCCGACCTGCGGGCGCCGACGCCGTCCGTGGCCGCGGAGCTCGCGGTGCCGGACATCCGGATGGTGCGTGCCTCTCTCGATACCGCGGGACGAGGCCTTGCTCGCGGGCTGCGCCGGCTCATCGTGCGGGGAAACGATCGCGTGGAGGCGCTCGCGCAGCGGCTGCCGGCTTCCGCGGGACACGCGCGCGATGTGGCGAAGCTGCGCCTCGACACGATGGCGGCCCGCCTCCCGGCGGGGATGGAGCGCGTGCTCGCCCGCTCGCGGGCCCGGCTGGCCGAACTCGCCGCATCGCTCGACGCGCGGAGCCCGCTCGAGACCGTCGCCCGCGGTTACGCCGTCGCCACGGACCTCGAGGGACGCCGCCTGACGCGGATCGACGACTTCACGCCGAGCCAGCGCTTCCGCCTGCTCGTCGCCGGGGGACAGGTGGCGGCGACGACGGACGCCGTGGAGCGCGATGCAGCGGAGCCGGACGCCGGGGAGCCGGGCGCATGAGCGAGCCTTCGAAGGAGTTCGAATTCGAGACGGCGATCCGGGAACTGGAACGGATCGTCGCCCGCCTCGACCGCGAGGGCATCGGTCTGGACGAGGCGATCGCCCTCTTCGAGCAGGGGATCGAGCGCCTCGGCGAGGCGCGGCGCTGGCTCGAGACGGCAAGCGGCCGCGTCGAAGAACTCATCGCCTCGTCCACGGGAAGGCTGGAAGCGATGCCGCTGGAGGGTGCGGAACGGTCGGGAGGTGGGCCGGAGGACCGGCGGGAGGGCGAACCGTGATCCTCGCGCTGCCCGAACTGCGTGCGGCCATCGATGATGAGCTGGAGGGCTGGCTGTCCGAAACGCTGCGGGGGGCGGGCCCGATCGCGGACCCCATCCGGTACGCCGTCCTCGCGAAGGGGAAGAGGATCCGGCCGCTCCTTTTCGTCGGTGCGTGGGAAGCCGCGGGCGGCGCCGCCGGGCCGGGCGCCGGAAACGGGGCGCGTGCGCTCCATCGCGTGGCGCTGGGGCCCGAACTCGTCCATACGTATTCCCTGATCCACGATGATCTCCCGTGCATGGACGACGACGACCTCCGCCGGGGGCGGCCGACGGTGCATGTCCGCTACGGGGAGCGCGCCGCGGTCATGACGGGCGCGGCGCTGCTTCCGCTCGCGATCCGCGCGGTGGCCGAGGGGGCGGCGGGCCTGAAGCTGCCGGACCCCGCAGCGGGCCGGCTCATCGTGGTCCTCACCGCGGCGGCCGGCAGCGACGGCATGGTCGGGGGCCAGCTCCTCGATCTCCTCGCCGAAAAGAAGCGCGTCGGCTTCGAGGCGCTCGAGCGCATCCATCTCGGCAAGACCGCCCGCCTCATCGCCGCCTGCTGTACCATGGGCGGCGTCGCGGCCCGCGCCTCCGCGGAGACGGTCGATCGGCTGACCCGCTTCGGGATCGCGATCGGGCTCGCATTCCAGACGGTCGACGATATCCTCGATGTGACGGGATCCTCGACCCGGATGGGGAAGGTTGGCGGGCGGGACGAAGCCCTGGGAAAGGCGACGACTCCATCGGTCCTCGGTCTCGAGGGAGCGAGAGCCCGCGCGGAGGAGTTCGGCCGCGCGGCGCTGGCCGAGATTGCCCCGCTCACGGGCGCCGACCGGCTGCGCGAAATCGGACGCCTCGTCCTCGACCGCGACCGGTGATCCGCCCGTGAAGTTCTTCATCATCGGCATCGCCGACCACCCGGAACTGGAGCCGCTCCTTCGGCGCGTCGAGCGGAAAGCGGACGAACTCGGGGTCTCTCTCTCGTTCGAACCATCGCTCGCGCGGACCGCGGGACGCGACTCTGCCGCGCCGGAGGGGATCGAAGGGGACGTCGCCCTCGTCCTGGCCCTCGGTGGAGATGGGACGTTGCTGCGGGCGGCGCGTCTGGCGGCGCCCCGCGGGATCCCGGTGCTGGGCTGCAACCTGGGCCGGCTCGGGTTTCTGACGATGGTTTCGGAAGATGAACTCGAGGCGGCGATGTCGATGGTGGCGGGCGGGGACTACGCGCTCGAGAAGCGGCTTGCCCTGCGCGTCCGGGTGGTGCCGAACGGGTCCAGCGGGCCCGACGGGCGGAGCTTCTACGCGATCAACGACGCCGTCATTCACAAGAGCGGCTTCGCCCGCCTGATCGGGCTGCGCGTGCTGGCCGACGACGATGAAGTGGGACACTACAGCGCGGACGGCATCATCCTCGCCACGGCCACGGGCTCGACGGCCTACAGCCTCTCCGCGGGCGGCCCGATCGTCTCGCCGACGATGGAGGGCATCGTCGCCACGCCGATCTCGCCGCACACGCTCGCCGTGCGCCCGGTCGTGTTTTCGGGAGACACGAGGATCTCCGTCGAACTCCTCTCCGGAGACCACGACCTGCAGCTGACCGTCGACGGACAGCCCGGTTGCCGTCTCTCGGTGGGAGACCGCGTGGAGGTTGCCCGCTCGAGGCACGCCGTGGGCCTGGTCCGGCTGCCCCGCCATTCGTTCTTCACCGTCCTGAGGCGGAAGCTGCGGTGGGGCGACGTCAGGGAGCACCCGGCATCTCCTTCCGGGGCGGAGGACGAGAGCTAGCGTGCTGAGGGAGCTTCGGGTCCGGAACTTCGCCGTCGTCGAGGAGGCCACCCTCGAATTCGGACCGGGCCTCAGCGTGCTCAGCGGCGAGACCGGGGCCGGGAAGTCGCTCCTCGTCGAAGCGCTTGCGCTCCTCGTCGGAGGCCGGCCGTCGCAGGACATGATCCGGGCGGGCGCCGGGGCCGCCCGCGTCGAGGGCCGCTTCGAGATCGAAGACCTCGACGGGCTGCGGACGTTGTGCGAGGAGGCCGGCATCGATCACGAGGATGGCTGGCTCATCCTGTGTCGCGAGTTGCGCCGGGAGGGCCGGCATCGGGCATGGGTCAACGGCTCGCCCGCCACGGCGGGGAGGCTGCGCGAGTTCGGCCGCCGTCTCCTCGACCTCCACGGCCAGCACGATCACCAGCGGCTCCTGGACCGCGCGTGGCAGCGGCGGATTCTGGACGCCCACGGCCGACACGAGACGCTGGCCGCGCGGACGGCGGCCGCGTACGAGGAGTTGCGCGGCATCGAGGAGCGCCTGGAGGACACGCGCCGCGCCGCGCGTGAGGGGCGCGAGCGGGCCGACTACCTGCGCTTCAAGCGGGACGAGATCGCCGCGGCCGGGCTGGAACCGGACGAAGATGAGGCGCTCGAGTCCGAGGCCCGCCGCCTCTCGCACTCCGAGGAACTGATCGAACTCTCGGGCTCGCTCCACCACGGGCTGTACGAAGCCGAGGGGTCGATCGTCGACCGGTTGGGCGAGTTCGCGGCGCGCCTCGAGGCCCTCGTCGCGATCGACCGCGAGGCGGGCCCCTTCCGCGACCTGCTCGAGGCGGCGCTCCGCAACGTGGAGGAACTCGGGCGGAGCCTGGCTCCCTACCGCGACGCGATCGAGCACGACCCTCGACGGCTCGACGAAATCCGCGTCCGGCAGGACCTCCTCTACCGGCTCAAGCGCAAGTACGGCGGCACTCTGGAGGATGTGATCCGGGCGGGCGAGGAGGCGCGGCGCGAGTTGGAGACCGTGCGGGGGGCCGATGAAGAGATCGAGCGCCTCGAAGCGGCGCGGGAGGCCGCGTCCGCCGAACTGGCCGCCCTGGCGTCCGAACTCTCGGAGCGGCGTCGCGATTCGGCCCGCGCGCTCGCCGGGGCTGTCACGGCCGCGCTGCCGGAACTCGGTCTCCGCGGAGGCCGTCTCGAGATCGCGCTCGACGCATACGGCGAAATCAGGGCGACCGGCGCCGAACGGGTGGAGTTTCTCGTCTCCCTGAATCCGGGTTTCCCGCCGGCGCCGCTGCGGCGCGTGGCCTCCGGGGGAGAGATGAGCCGCCTCATGCTCGCGCTCGAGACCGCCCTCATCGAGGTGGACGACCTGCCGGTGCTCGTCTTTGACGAGATCGATGCGGGGATCGGGGGAGAGGTGGCGCACCGCGTGGCGGCCCGGCTCGTGCGGCTCTCCGCCGCGCACCAGGTGCTCGTGGTCACGCATCTCGCGCAGGTCGCGGCGCGCGCCGACGCCCACTACTCCGTCGGGAAGGTCACGGAAGCCGAAGGCGC
Organism: Candidatus Palauibacter denitrificans; assembly: GCA_009841015.1. Taxonomy (GTDB): domain Bacteria; phylum Gemmatimonadota; class Gemmatimonadetes; order Palauibacterales; family Palauibacteraceae; genus Palauibacter; species Palauibacter denitrificans. Next base: position 17,101 of record VXMQ01000013.1, read on the forward strand.
GCGGACATCGGTCCGCGTGCTCACCGGTGGAGAGCGCGTCCACGAGGTCGCCCGCATGCTCGGCGGCGACCCCGCCAGCCGCGCCTCGCGTGCCCACGCCGAGGAGTTGCTCGCCGGCCAGTTGTAGCGCCGGCAGCCGCTACAGCTGCGGGCGCTAGAAGATGCTGATCGGGAAGCGGAGTTCGGCTGCGTAACGGAAGGAGGCCGGCGTACGCCCCCCCGATCCGGAAATGGCCCGCCGCAGCGAGATGCCGAACTGGTAGGCGCCGCGCACCGGCTTGGCTCCCTGAATCAGTTCCTCGACGCCCCCCGCTTCGGAGATGTCGATGAGGAGTCCGACCCCCAGCCTGTGGCGGGTCTGCGCTCCCTCCTCCGCCACGGTGTTCGGGTCCAGCCCCTCGATGGGCCCGACGAACTGATAGGTGGGCGCCGGCAGCCGGAAGTAGTCGTACTCGAGTCCCACGCTGAGGGCCGCGTTGAAGCGCAGCGAAGGGCGGACCAGAACCGCGAGGTAGTCTCCCAGGTCCCGCCGCATCAGCGCCACCAGGTCCTCCTGGCCGTAGGGGCGATCCGGAGGCGTGAAGCGGATCACCGCCTCGTCCGGCTGCTGGATCCCGTAGCGGGCGGAGGCGCGGACCATGAAGAGGCTCCCGAAGGCGATGTCCTGGTACAACGCCAGTTCGATGTCGGTCTGGCCGTCCCCGATCGGTATGTCCGCCGAATTCGACGGATCTCCGAAGATCGTGAGGTTGCGGTTCCGCATCGGGAGTCGGAGGAGTCCACCCACGCTCGTACGGAGCCGAATGCCGCGTTCCGAGCCGGCTCCGGGATCGGACCCCGTCGCAGCCGCAGCCGGTCCGGGAATCGGCGTGCGGCGCGTGATGCCGTCGATGAGGTTCACGCGCAGGAAGACCTCGACCTCCCCGAGATCGAGTTCGTTTCTGCTGTCCCTGGGCAGCCGATCGGCGAAGCCCTGACTCAGGAACAACGTGTCGTAGTCTTCCTCCGTCGCGAACTCCGGCAGGGAAAGCTCCGGCAGCGTGAGGCCGAGCGCGTCGAACGCCGCCGCGAAATCCGAGAAGCGTTGCGCCATCTGGGTCCCCGCCACGCTGGAAGCGGTGGGAATCAGGGCTCCGGCGGCGGCCCGCTGCCCCAGCGTGTTGACGAAATCCTGCGTCGCGCTCCGGAGCGCGATCGCTTCCTCGAGCGCGGTCCCCGTCAGAGATCCGCCATCGATCAGCGAACCGAGGTCGTCGAGCGCCGATCGCGCGCCGCGGAGGAAGGGCGCGCCGGACGCGAAGGCCGCGCCGTCTCCGGTCACGGTCGCGGTGGAATCGAAGGCGAAGCCCACCGTCATGTCCGTGAGCGTGAAGGGTGCCCGGGCGCCTACGCTGACCCAGTCGAGAACCCCCAGCTCGACGCCGAGTCCGAGTCGGCGGATCTGCGCCCGCATCGCCGAGAAGTCGAGCCCGCCGAAGGAGAAGTCGTCCTCGGTCACGGGTTCGAAGCCGAGTGCCTCCGCGTCGTCGTTGAGTTCCTGGATGAGAGCGAAGGGCGGAGGGAACATGCGGCGGGCGAGCGGACCGTCGAAGTGGGCGGCCAGCGGCTCGCGTTCCCCGTCGGCGATCCCCGCGCTCGAGTCGAGGGCGAACTGCTCGTTCCAGTTCAACAGGGTCGGCGTGATCGTGAGCCACAGCTTCCCCTGCTTCGGTAGTCGCGCGTCGCTGAACTGCCCGGCCAGGTGGATGGGGGCCGCGGCCGCGAAGACGTGGGCGAGGAGGATCGGGAGGGCGCGTCGGGTCGACGGAAGCATCGCGCGAGTATAGCAGTCCGGGGCGCGATGGAGAACCTTTCCGGCGGTGGCATCCGTGTGGTCGCTCCATTAGGCTGTGCGAACTCCGGCGCCGTGGCCGAGTGGTTAGGCAGGGGCCTGCAAAGCCCCCTACTCCGGTTCGAATCCGGACGGCGCCTTTTTCTTCGGCATCCTCGTCGTATCTCCCGCGAACACAGGAGGAGAACGGGTTGGCTCTCAGGCTGAAAGCGGACCAGGTTCTCCTGCTCCTTCTCGTCTTTGTCCCCATCACGCTCGTTCTCGAGTACGTCGTCCACGCGTCGGCGACCACGCTCTTTCTTACCTCAGCCGTCGCGATCGTTCCCCTCGCCGGGATCATGGGAAAGTCCACCGAGATGCTCGCCGAGCACGTGGGCGCCGGTCTCGGCGGGCTCCTGAACGCGACGTTCGGGAACGCCGCGGAACTCATCATCGCGATCTTCGCCCTCAGGGCGGGCCTGCACGACCTGGTGAAGGCGTCGCTCACCGGATCCATCATCGGGAATATCCTTCTCATCTTCGGGCTCAGCGCGCTGCTGGGAGGCCTGAAGTTCCGGACACAGACCTTCAACCGCACCGCGGCCAAGCTGGGCTCCACGCTCCTGCTCCTGAGTGCGGTCGGGCTCGTCATCCCGTCGCTGCTGTACTATCTGCGGGACGGGGCGGAGGCCGGGACGGCCGCGGCGACGGCGGCGGGATCGGGGTCGGGGTGGTTGAGCCTCGAGATCTCCGTCGTCCTCATCGTCTGCTACGTCCTCTCGCTCGTCTTCGCGCTGCGGACGCACGCGGAGCTCTACCAGGGAACGGCGCACGCCGGCGGCGAGGCGCACGCGGCCCCCGCGTGGTCGAAGGGCAAGTCGTTCGCGGTCCTCGTGGGCGCGGCCGCGCTCGTGGGCTGGATGAGCGAGATCCTCGTCGGCGGGGCGGAGGAGGCGGCCCACGCCCTGGGGATGACCGAGGTCTTCGTGGGCGTGATCGTCGTCGCCCTCGTCGGCAACGCGGCGGAACATTCGACCGCCGTGCTCGTCGCCCTGCGGAACAAGATGGACCTGTCGATCCAGATCGCGGTGGGATCGTCCCTCCAGATCGCTCTGCTCATCGCCCCGCTCCTCGTCTTCCTCTCGTACGCGATCGGACCGCAGCCGATCGACCTCGTCTTCTCGCCGCTGGAAGTCGTGGCGGTCGCGGTTTCCGTCCTCGTCGTGGGACAGATCGCCGATGACGGCAAGACGCACTGGATGGAGGGCGTCCTCCTCCTCGCCGTGTACGTCCTCCTCGGCCTCGCCTTCTTCAACCTGCCCGGCTAGCAGCCCGTGGCCCGGCCCTCGCCCGTCGGGGTGGGGCAAAGCAACGCTTCCCGGACTCGGCGCGTCTCAGCCACTGAAGCCGGGGCGACGGATCACCCTCCTGTGGCAGGGACGACGTTGGGATGAAGTCGGATGTACCGAAGTGGTCGTGTGCGCCCCGGCCTCACTCCACTCTCACAGGTTCCAACCGGTCTCCGAACCGTCGAGAGCCCCTTTGACCGTATCGGCCTTCATGTTCACGGCCTCCGTTCGCAAGGCTGCGGCCACGCACGGGCGGGGAATTCGCGGGGTCGGCTTGTCGGCTCCGGCATCTCGCCGCAGTGTGACCCTCTGACGTTACTCGACTACAGGAGGGGAGCGTGTCTGACGACCTCGACGGGACAGGTGCGGACGCGGCGAAGTGCGGGATTCGTCGGCGCGGGTTTCTGAAGGCGGCGGCGGCGGCGACAGCGGCGGGCGCTCTGGATCCGCGCGCGCTCATGGCCGCTCCGGAGGCGATGCCTCCCGATCCCGATGCTTCGGAACTCGAGGGGCTGCGCGAAACGGTGCAGGAGGAGGTCATCCCGCTCGGGAACGGGGAGCCGCCGGCGCTTCAGTTCCAGGCGTATCCGGGCGGGACGGGGGCGCTGCTGGAGAAGTACTGGCGCGCGGGAATGAACCCGTTCGAGAAGACCCCGATCGATGTCGAACCCTGGGAGGGGACCGTTCCGTCCACCGAGGAGGAGATCGCGTTCCTCCCCGTGCACCGGCTGTCGGCCCTCGTACGGGAGCGCCGGGTCTCGCCGACGGAGCTGTTCGACATCTACATGGAGCGCATGAAGCGGTACGACCCCGTGCTGCTGTGCGCGGTGACGATCCTCGAGGACCGGGGCAGGGAGGAGGCCGAGCAGGCGGAAGCCGAGATCCGGGCGGGGGAATGGCGCGGTCCCCTGCACGGAATCCCCTACGGCGTGAAGGACCTCTTCTCGACCGTCGGGGCACGCACGACGTGGGGCTCGGCGGCGTTCCAGACCCAGATGATCGAGGAAGACGCGGAGGTCGTGCGCCGGCTGAACGCGGCGGGCGCCGTGCTCATCGCGAAGCTCGCGACGGGAGAGTTCGCGCGGGGCGACCGCTGGTACCGCGGCCGGACGCTGAATCCGTGGAACCTGGCCTGGGGATCGAGCGGGTCTTCCGCCGGGCCGGGGTCGGCGACCGCGGCGGGCTGCGTCGCCTTCTCGATCGGGACCGAGACGCGCGGGTCCATCGTCTCTCCGAGCCGCCGCAACGGCCTGAGCGCCCTCCGTCCCACCTTCGGGCGCGTAAGCCGCTACGGGGGCATGGTGCTCTCCTGGAGCATGGACAAGACAGGTCCCATGTGCCGCACCATCGAGGACTGCGCGCTCGTGTTCAACGAGATCCACGGCGCGGACGAGAAGGACCCCGCCTCCATCACGATGCCGTTCCGTTTCGAGCGGAACCCGGACCTGGGCGCGCTTTCAATCGGATACACCGAGGACGCGCCGAACTCCTTCGTCGAGAAGCTGGAGGAACTCGGGGCGCGGCCGCGGCTCATGCGCGAGCTGCCCGCCCAATCGGCGAGTTCGCTCGGCGCCGAGTCGTCGTCCGCCTTCGACTTCCACGTGGCGCCGGGCGGGGAACTGCCGCCGGTGCCGGAGGGGCTCAGCGAGGTGCAGGAGCGCGACTTCACGCGGTTCCGCCGCGGGCGCGGGGGTCTGGCGATGGACTACGTGCACGCGCAGCGGCGGCGCCTCACCGTGATGAAGCGCATGGCCGAGGCGATGGAGGGTTTCGACATGTTCGCCACCGGATCGGGAGAAGTGGGGCTCACGAACGAGACGGGACACCCGGCGGCCGTCGTGCAGTACGGTTTCGGCCCGCTCGGGCCCGAGGGCGAGGAGGCGGAGCAGCCCCTGACGACGACGCTTATCGGCGACCTGTTCGCCGACGACAAGATCCTGAGCGTGGCGCACGCCTTCCAGGCGGCGACGGACTGGCACACGCGGCACCCCGCGCTCGACTGACCGGGGACCGCAACGAACGGAAGCACGACCGGCAAAGAACGGAGGACGAAGGATGAACAGAATGCCCAGGCGCCTCCTGTGGGGCGTGCTCCCGGTGCTCGTGGTCGGAGGGGCGCTCGCCGTTGCCCGTGCCCCCGGGTCGACGGCGACCGAGTCGGACGCGGGTCGCCTCGACCGGCTCAGCGGCGCCCTGGAGTCCTACGTGGAGGACGGGGAACTCGCCGGCGCCGTCGCCCTCGTCGCGCGCGGGGGTGAGGTCTCCTACCTGGAGGCGGTCGGCCACCGGGACGTCGCGGCCGGCGATCCAATGGAGCCGGACGACATCTTCCGCATCGCCTCGCAGACGAAGGCGATCGTGAGCGTCGGCGTGATGATCCTGCAGGAGGAGGGCGGACTCCTCATCTCCGATCCGCTCGGCCGCTATCTGCCGGAGTACATGGAGACGACGGTCGCCGTCCCAGATGGAGCGGGCGGATACGACGTCGTCCCGGCGAACCGGCCGATCACGATCCGGGACCTGCTCACGCACACGGCCGGCATCGGCTACGGCGGCGGCCCCGCGGCGGAGCTTTGGGAAGAGGCCGGCATTCAGGGCTGGTACTTCGCGCACCGCGACGAGCCGATACGGGAGACCGTGCGGCGCATGGCCGCCCTCCCCATGGACGCGCAGCCGGGCGAGCGCTACGTGTACGGTTATGCGACGGACATCCTCGGCGCCCTCGTCGAGGAAGTGTCGGGCGAGCCGCTGGACGCCTTCCTCCGCGCACGGATCTTCGAGCCGCTGGGCATGGCGGACACGCACTTCTACCTGCCCGAGGAGAACCGCGACCGGCTCAGCGTCGTGTACTCGGCCTCGGAGGACGGACTCGCGCCGGCGCCCGATCCGGGCGGCATGGTCGGGCAGGGCGCGTACGTCGATGGCCCGCGGACGAGCTTCTCCGGCGGCGCGGGGCTCCTCTCCACGGCGCACGACTACGCCCGCTTCCTCCAGATGATGCTGAACGGCGGCGAACTCGACGGCGCCCGCATCCTGTCGAGCAAGAGCGTCGACCTCATGACCGTCAACCACGTGGGCGACCGTTTCAACTGGGACCGCGGCGTCGGCTTCGGCCTCGGGTTCAGCGTGCTGGCCGATCTCGGCGCGCGCGGAACCCCCGGCTCGGTGGGCGAATACGGGTGGGGCGGCGCGTACCACTCGACGTACTGGGTGGACCCCGCCGAGGATCTCGTCGTGGTCTACTTCACGCAGCTCATCCCGACGGGCGGCGTGGACGATCACGCGAAGCTGCGCACGCTCGTGTACCAGGCGCTCGACGAGTTGCAATAGCCGCGCGCGGCCCGCTGTTGTAGATCTGAGGGCCGCGCTCGCGCGCCGGAGTGGCGGAACTGGCAGACGCGCCGGACTCAAAATCCGGTGGGAGCAATCCCTTGAGGGTTCGAGTCCCTCCTCCGGCATGACCCTTCGCCGCTGCGCTTCATGCCTGGCGCGACCGCGTGGGGTGGCGCTTCCTCAAACGCCGGAGCGCGCGCGGGTGTCTACTCACTCGCGCCGACAAGGCACCACTGCGCCCACGAGCACCACCACAGTCAGGAGCCGCGAATCATGCTGAAGCGTGCGTTTCTCCCCGTTCTCTTCGCGACCCTCTTCGCGACCACCGCCCTCCCGGCCTCGGCGGCCGCCCAGGAGGCCGTGGCCGACGAAGACTTCATGGCCGAGATGGAATGGCGTTCGATCGGCCCGGCGAACATGGCCGGGCGGGTCACGGACATCGAGGGCATACCGGGCACCGGGACCTTCTTCATCGCGGGCGCGTCGAGCGGGATCTGGAAGACGACGAACAACGGGACCACCTACCGGCCCGTCTTCGACGACGAGCGGGTGATCTCGATGGGCGACCTCGCGATCGCGCCGAGCAACCCCGACATCGTGTGGGCCGGTACCGGCGAGGAGGACTCGCGCAACTCGATCTCGCCCGGAGGCGGCATCTACAAGTCCGTCGACGGCGGGCTCACGTGGGAGCTGAAGGGGCTCGAGGACACGCAGGCGATCGGCCGCGTCATCGTCCACCCGACGAAGGCGGACTGGGTGTACGTCGCCGCGCTCGGCCACCCCTGGGGGGACAACGAGGAGCGCGGGCTGTACCGCACGAAGGACGGCGGCGACACGTGGGAGCGCATCAACTTCGTGTCCGACAAGGCCGGCTTCGTCGACGTCGACATGCACCCGCAGAATCCGGACATCCTGTGGGCGACGAGTTGGGAGCGCGTACGCGGCCCCTACTTCTTCAACAGCGGCGGCCCCGGGAGCGCGATCTGGAAGTCCACCGACGCCGGCGACACGTGGGAGAAGGTGGAGGGCAACGGCCTCCCCGAGACCATGCTGGGACGGCTCGAGATCGCGATCGCGCCGAGCTACCCGCAGGTGATGTACGCGATGGTCGAGGCCGAGGCTCCGGAGGAGGCGGATGAGAACGGCGACCGCCACGCCTCGGGTCTGTACCGCTCCGCCGACGGCGGCGAGACGTGGGAGTTCATGAACTCGAACAACTCGCGGCCCTTCTACTATTCCGGCGTCTGGGTGTCGCCGGACGACCCGGACTTCATCTACTGGTCGTCCCTCTTCTTTTCCCGGGACGGAGGCCGCACGGTCGGGAACCCGGCCCAGGGCGTGCACGTTGACTATCACGCACTGTGGTGGGATCCCACCAATCCGGACCACTTCATATTGGGCAACGACGGCGGGATCGCGATCACGTGGGATCGGGGCGGCAACTTCGAGTTCCCCAACCGTATCCCGATGGGACAGTTCTATGCGGTCAGCTACAACATGGACACGCCCTACCGCGTGTGCGGCGGACTGCAGGACAACTATACATGGTGCGGTCCGAGCGCCCGCGCCGGCGGCTCCATCGACAATCACATGTGGTATTCGATCGGGGGCGGCGACGGCTTCTACGCGCCGCAGGACCCGACGAACCCGGACATCGTGTTCGGGGAATCGCAGCAGGGGCGGATCTACTGGCGAAACACGCGCACCGGGGAGCGCCACCAGCTCCAGCACCCGGACTGGCGCGAGCGCACGCAGACGCTGCGCGACTCGATCGCGATCCTGACCGGGGACGACCCGGACAATCCGCCGGCCGGCAACGTGGCGCCGATCGAGGAACTGCAGGCCCTCGTGGAACAGGACTCCGCGCTCTACGACATGCGGTTCAACTGGAACACGCCGCTCGAACTGTCCCCGCACGACCCGCAGACGCTGTACATCGGCGCGAACCGCGTCCTGAAGTGGACCTACGACACGGATGAGATGACGCCGATCTCCGAGGACCTCACGTACGCGGATCCGGAGAAGATCGAGATCGCCTACAACACGACGGGTGGCATCACGCCGGACGTCACGGGGGCGGAGAACTTCGCCACGATCGTCTCGCTCGCCGAATCGAAGCTCAACGAGGGCGAACTCTACGCAGGGACGGACGACGGCCGCGTGTGGCGGACGCCCGAAGGCGCCGAGTGGATCGAACTCACGGACCGCTTCGATGGCGTCCCGGAGGGGACGTACGTGAGCCGGATCGAGTCCTCGAGCCACGATCCGAACCGCTTCTACGTGACGTTCGACAACCACCGGCGCGACGACTACACGCCGTACGTCTACGTGACCGATGACGCCGGGGAGACCTTCCGCTCGATCTCGTCCAACCTCCCGACCGGCAAGCCGGACTTCGTGCACGTGGTGCGGGAAGACCCGGTGAACCCGGACCTCCTCTTCGTGGGAACGGACGTGGGCGCCTACGTGTCCACGGACCGCGGCGGGTCGTGGTCGCGCTTCATGAACGGCCTGCCCACGGTGCCGGTCCACGACCTGAAGATCCACCCGCGCGAGAGCGAGATCATCGCGGGCACGCACGGGCGCTCCATCTTCGTCGCCGACATCTCGCTCCTGCAGCAGCTCGACGGCGGGCGCCTGCCGGAGACCGTGACGGTGTTCCAGCCCAAGACGGCGATCCAGTTCGGGGACCCGCCGGTGGGCGGCGAATTCGTCGCGCAGAGCAATTTCCAGGCGGACGCGGGCGACTACGGCGCGCAGATCTCCTACTACGTCCCGGAGGACGTGGCGGAAGCGCTCGCCGAGGCGGCCGAGGCAGAGGCCGCGGCGGAGGCGGAAGAAGCGGCCCAGGAGGAAGAAGCTGAGGAGGAGGAGGCCGAGGAAGAGGCCGAGGAGGAGGCTGCGGTCCCTGCGGTCGCAATGCCCGCGGGCGCGGCGGGCGGCGCCTTTGTGGTGTCCGGGGTCGTCAGGGCGGGGCGGGGCGGAAACGCCCCCCAGGCCTCGATCGCGATCCTGAACGCCGCGGGCGACACCGTGCAGACGCTGAACGGTTCGGCCGCGGCCGGCGTCCAGCGCGTGCGGTGGACGTTCAACCGGCGGAGCGCGCCGCGTGAGCCGTCCCCGGCGGATCGGCTGGACAGCCTGCGCACCGCCCGGCTCTACGAGGCGGTGGGCGATTCGCTGGTCGAGCATGAGGGCGTCGCGCGGGAAACGATGGACCAGGTGCTCGAAATGATGCAGGGCGGCAACCAGGGCGCGATCATCCGCATGTTCACGGGCGGCGGGGGCGGTGGAGGAGGCGGCGCCGGCGGCTGGCAGGAGCGGCCGGCCGAGCGCTATCCGCCACCCGGCAGGGCGGGGCAGGGTGGAGGCCGGGGAGGGGGTCGCACCGCGGCCATGGCTGCCGCCGCGGCCGCCGAGAGCGGCGCCGACCCGGCCGCCATGCGCGAGGTGTTCCAGCAGGTGGGCGAGGCCGTCCGCGACCTGGGCGGCATGTCGACCTTCCGTCGCTTCTTCGCCGGCGGCGGGGGCGGAGGCGGTCTGGCCGATCCCGGGAGCTACACCGTGGCGATCACGATCGGCGACGAGACCCATACGGTCCCGCTCGAGGTCGTGCGGAAGGAAGGCTTCGGGTTTTGGGATGAGCCCGACGGAGAGGACCGCGAGGACCCGTAGCTTCCCGTGGCCCGCCGGAGCGGCAACCGTTCGCCGCTCCGGCGGTGTCGCAAGGCTCGATAGCGTCCAGCGGCGGGCCATCGCGGCTCCGGAGACCGGGATGGGCGGATGATGATGAACAGCGAGGGGAACGGCGCGTCGATCCTGGAGAAGATCCGGAAGCGGCGCATGGTGCAGATCGCGCTCGTGTACGTGGGCGCGGCTTGGCTCGGCGTGGAGATCACCGACTTCATCGTCGGGACCTACGCGTTCTCGAGGAAGGTCCTCGACACGGTCGTCTTCCTCGCCATTCTCGGATTCCCCGCCTTTCTCGTCATCGGCTGGTTTCACGGGGAACGCGGTCCCCAGCGCATCCGCCGGGCCGAAGCCTGGCTCTTGCTCACGCTGACCTCCCTGGGCGCGATCGGCACCTACCGGATTGCGACCGCGGTACCGGCGGAGGTCGGTGGCATGGAGGCCGCGGCGCCCGCCACGGCCGCGGATCGTGCGGATGACGGCGGCGAGGCGCTGAGTTTCGCGGGTTCGGCCCCCGACCTGGGGCCCAACTCGCTCGCGGTCCTGCCCTTCCGGAACAACGTGCCCGAGCCGGAACTCGAGTGGCTCGGTTCGGGTCTCGCCGACCTGCTCACGACGAACCTGGCTCAACTCCCCGGCGTGCGCGTGGTCGGCCGGCAGAGCCTCTACGACCTCCTCATGGAGGGAGGCGTCTCCGAGGAGGAGGAGATCCCGGAGGCTCTGGCGCTGACCGTGGCGCGCGGGAGCGGCGCCCGCCTGCTGCTCTGGGGTAGCGTGACGGGGTCGCCGGAGGACATGCGCATCGACGCCCAGTTGATCGAACTCGAGAACGGGACCATCGCCTCGGCGGACTTCGCCCGGGGCGACGATGTGTTCGAACTCGTGGACACGCTGACCGTGCGGCTCGCCGCCAACCTCTCCGGCACGCCACCGCCCGCCGAGGTCGCCCGAATCAGCCACCTCGGCACGCGGAACCTGGAGGCCCTCGCCGCCTTTCACCGCGGCAACGCGCTGCACCGCGAGGGCCGCGCCGATGAGGCCGAGGCGCACTACGAGCGAGCCGCAACCCTCGACAGCGCGTTTGCCCTCCCGTTCCTTACGGCGGTCGGCGTGTTCGGGGAGGAAGAGGCCGAGTCACCGGATGCGGAGCGAACCACGGCCGCACGCCGCCGCGAATGGCGGGAGCGCGGCCACGCACAGCTCATCCGGCGGCTCCCCGAGGACGTGCGCGAGCAGTTGGCGGACCTCCGCGGGGAGGAACTGCGGGCCGCGATCGACTCCCTGATGGACGGCGCGATTTCCGGCGTTCGCCTTCTCGTCACCGAACGAAGGGCCGCGGGCGGCGAACCGCCGGGCGAGCCGCCCCCGCGCCGGGATCCCCCGCCTCCGCGCTGAGCGCAGGATGGGCCGGCGCGCTGGACGTGCTGGACGTTCGAGGTCGTGCGGGCCATGTTTCAACGAAGCATGGGCGGACGCCGCCTCCCCGCGGTGGGGGCGTCCTTGGAACCTCAGGGAGGCCACATGAAGCGAAGGGCGTTTCTCCGAGCCGGACTCACGGGCGCCGGCGTTGCCGGCATCGCCGCCGCACCCCTTGCCGCACCCCTCGCGGGCGCGACGACGGCGCGCGGTCTCGACACGATCTTCAACCCCCGCCGTCCGGGACGCGACTACAACGGACCCGTCCGGCTGAGTTCGAACGAGAACCCGCTCGGCATCGC
>VXMQ01000132.1 GCA_009841015.1 Candidatus Palauibacter denitrificans
GCATTCCCGTGAGTGTCACTGTCGGGTCATACTGGACGGACTCCGGCCACCTCGTCGATATCCGGTGTTAGTGAGCCGCGTGCACGGCGTGACCAGTTCGAAGCTCGCTTCCACGAGGGGTTGGATCTTCGCTGCGAACCGTCCCCGGCCACCGAGTTCCGCTCGGTGGCCGGGGTTGGTTGACGTTCAAAACGTTACGGGATTGCGGGACGTGAAACCGCGCGGATCCCGCCTGTAGCCCGGGACCATGACCGACCCGGCGGTGATCGCGATCGACCAGGGAACGACCTCCACGCGCGCTATCGCGTTCGATCGCGCTGGGGTGGCGCTGGCCACGGCTCAGCGCGAACTGCCTCAGAGCTATCCGATGCCGGGTCGGGTAGAACATGACCCCGAGCGCATCCGGGACGATGCGGTCGAGGTGACGCGAGACGTCATCGAGGCCGCCGAGACGCTCGGATACCATGTGGCGGCCGTCGGCATCACGAACCAGCGCGAAACGACCGTGGTCTGGGAACGCACGAGCGGCAGGCCGATTTACCCGGCGATTGTATGGCAGGATCGGCGGACGGCCAGGGAGTGCGCCGGGCTTCGCGGGGCGGGGCACCATGGGCCGATCCAACGCCGAACCGGTTTGCGACTCGACCCGTACTTCTCCGGAACGAAGCTGGCGTGGATCCTCGACCATGTGCCGGGAGCGCGCGAGGCGGCCGAGAAGGGCGAACTCGCCTTCGGGACGATCGACACCTGGCTACTCTGGTGTCTGACCGGAGGGCGCGTGCACGCGACGGATGCGTCCAACGCGTCGCGGACCCTCCTCTACGATATCGATGAGGGCCGGTGGCACCCGGAACTGCTCGAACTGTTTCGCGTGCCCGCCTCCGTGTTGCCCGAGGTTCGCGATTCGGCCGGCGATTTCGGGGAGACGTCCGCCGGCCTCTTCGGCCGCGCAATCCCGTTGGGGGGCGTGGCCGGCGATCAGCAGGCGGCGACGTTCGGGCAGGCGGCGTTTGACCCGGGTGAGATGAAGTTCACCTACGGGACGGGTGCCTTTGCGCTGCAAAACACCGGCGCAAACCGATTCGCCTCGCGGCATGGCCTGCTCACGACGGTGGCCTGGCAGCTCGGCGGGGAGCGCACGTACGCGCTCGAGGGCAGCATCTTCGTCGCGGGCGCATCGGTTCAGTGGCTGCGCGATGGGTTGGGGATCATCTCGGATGCTGCCGAGACGGAGGCACTCGCCCGTTCAGTGGGCTCGACCGGCGGGGTTGTGCTGGTCCCCGCCTTCGTCGGGCTGGGCGGCATCCATTGGGATCCGGACGCCCGCGCCGCCCTGTTGGGAATGACGCGCGACACGGGTCGGGCCGAGATCGCGCGGGCGGCGCTGGAGGCGGTCGCCTACCAATCACGCGAACTGATCGACGCGATGCAGGCCGATGGCGCGCCGCGCCCCGCGACGTTGCGCGTGGACGGCGGGTTCACGGGCAACGACTGGGCGATGCAGTTTCTCGCCGATATCCTCGATCTTGAGATCGGGCGCCCCGTCGTGACCGAGACCACCGCGCTCGGCGCGGCGATGCTGGGCGGCCTCGGCGCCGGCGTGTTCGCGGATCTGCGCGAAGTCGCGGCGCTGTGGCGACACGACCGCGCGTGGCGGCCCGCCATGGACGCGGAGAAGCGGGAAACGCTCTATTCCGGGTGGCGGCGCGCGGTCGCCCGCGTGCTCACGAACTGATATTCTGCCCGACGACACCCCCCTGTAGCGGCACGGGTAGCTCATGGAGACGACCAGGCGACCGACCGTCCCCGCGGCCGAGGAGATCCTCGGCGGGTATTTCCCTGTCCTCGACCACGGGTTCGTCGCGCTCGTCGACTACATGGGCTCGGACGCCGATGTGGAGGCGGCGGCTCGTGTCAGCTACGGCGCCGGCACGCGCCGCGTCAGCCAGACGCGCGGTCTCGTGCGGTATCTGCGGCGACACGCCCACACGACGCCGAGCGAGATGGTGGAATTCAAGTTCCACTGCTCCATGCCGATGTTCGTGGCGAGACAGTGGATCCGGCACCGCACGGCTTCGGTCAACGAACTCAGCGCCCGCTACAGCCTCCTGCCGCTGCTGTTCTACAAGCCGGACCACGAGCAGTTCGCCTACCAGAGCCGTCTGAACAACCAGGGCCGGGAAACGGATCCCGCCCCGGACGCCCTCTACCGCAACGCGATCGACCGCTGGGAGCAGTTGCGCGCGGAGGCGGCCGATTCCTACGGCTGGCTGCTGTCCGAAGACGTCGCACGGGAACTCGCGCGGATCGACCTCCCCCTCTCCACCTATACGCAGTGGTACTGGAAGATCGACCTGCACAACCTCCTCCACTTCCTTCGACTGCGCGTGGACTCGCACGCCCAGTGGGAAATCCAGGAGTACGGGCGAGTGATGGCCGGCATGCTCCAGCGGGTTGCGCCGCTCAGCTACGAGGCCTGGGTCGACTACGAGGTGTTGGGGGCGCGGCTGAGCGCCGGGGAACTTGAGGTCCTGCGAAGCCTGCTGCGGGCGGACGCCGAGGCGGAGTCGATCCACGCCGAGGGCGTCGCGAAGAAGGAGGATCTAAGGGCGGCCGGTCTGGCGCCCCGGGAAATCCGCGAGCTGCTGGAAAAGCTGTCCCCCGTCGAACGCCCCGACTTCACGCTCGACCTCTCGCAGATGAAGAGCGCGGAGGAAATGTCCGGAAAGATGGCGCAGGCGGTGCCGGAACCCACGAGCTAGCTCACGCCTCGCGTCGCCTTTCCCGGAAGGGTGCGTGCCGCGAACCACACCAGCGACGCCAGCCACAGCGCGTAGAACACGATCCGGATCGGGTGGAGCGCCAGCGACTCCTGGAACTGCGGCGCCACCCCCGCGACCAGCATCGTCGTTCGAGACAGCTGTTCGGCCGTGAACCACCCCCACAGCACCGCAGCCCACAGCAGGCTCCACCGCTTCCACGTCGGAGGCCCCAACTCGGCCGGCAGCCGGCGCACGTTCATGTAGCCGATGACGAGCGTGAACAGGAACATGCTGGACATCGTGAACGGGCCGGCGATGAGAAGCAGGAAATCGGGCTGAAGCACGTCCAGCGCCTCCCCGCCGATCCATGACGCGGCAATGATCCCCATCGCCGCCAGCACGAAGATCGTCAGAAACACGAGGAACGTGCGCTTCTGGGTGAAGAAGCGCGTTTTGTATCCGAAGCGTTCGTAGAAGATGCAGCCCGTGATTCGGGTGACGGTGTCGAGGATCGCGAGTTGGGTCGAAAAGATGACGAACGATCCCCCGAGCAGGAACGCGACCCGGAGCCACAGCCCGCCGACGCGCTGAATCGCCTCGCCCTGCAGCGTCACCATGGTGGTCAGATCGCCCGCGATCTCCGGGCTGTCCGTGCCCAGCGTCGCCGCGACGAGCATGCACGTGATGACGACGCTCAGGAGCGTCAGGAGCACGAAGGTGACGAGCAGTTCCTGATGGACGACCCGCATCCAGCCCCGGAAACGCCCGAGCTGGGTCGGGTCGTTCGTGTCGAAGACGAACCCGGTCGTGCTGATGTCCTCGTTGCGTCCGCGGATGCCGGCGATCCGCCCCTGGAACCGCGCCATCCCGAAGCCCTTGTCGCGGAGCCAGAGCGACTGTGCGAGGAGAAGCGTGCCGCCGGTGCCGGCGTACGCCACGGCGAGGATCAGCGTCGGGAACTGATCTCCGGTGAACAGTTCGGCCGGGGCGCTCCCGAACGAGGCGGCGCCGACCGCCAGTTCGAGGAAGTGGGAGGGAACGAAACCGACCACGAGGAGCGTGATCGCGAGGAGGGGGAAGAACCCCGCCACCAGGGCGATCTCACAGCGCTCCAGGACGTTGTAGACGATTCGGGAGACCGCGAGCCCGAACCAGATGCAGGCGAGCATGAGCAGCGCCATCGGTTGCCACTGGATCTGCGGCCCCCCGACGAGGACGACGATCTGACCCACGAATTCGGCGGACTGCGACGCCCACCCGGGCCAGAAGAAGCTGGCCAGCGTCGCGACCAGGAAGAGCCAGGGCCAGAACCCCAGCCGGTCGAGCCGCGCCATGCCGGCGAACGTCGACTCGCCGGTGGCGATGGTCCAGCGTTCGATCTCGCCGATGACGACGAACTGGGTCACGACTCCGATCCAGAACATCCACCAGATCGAGAACCCGTTGGCCGCCACGAGGTTGGGCCAGAGGAGGAACTCGCCGCTTCCCAGACCCATGCCGAGCGCAATGACGGAGGGGCCGATGATGTGCCTGAGTCGGGGCACCCGTGACATACGGCGGACGAACTTGAACGGCGGGCCGTGACCGCGGTCGGGAAAGGCCTCCGTGTCCGGCGCGTCGGGCAGGGCGCTCTCGTCGAGCGGCTTGTACACTCCGCTGCGGTACTGCTGTCCCTCCTCGGTGCTCGCCGAGATCGAGTCCGGCGCCGCCGGGCCGGATCCTTGCTCGCTCAAGGCGTCGGAGAATCGAAGCGTCCGTCGGGCACCGTCTCACCCGCGGCCACATCCTCGAAGTAGATGAAACGGTTGCCCCCATCGAGGAGCCGCGTCATGGCGAACCGGATGTTGCCGACCGGTTGCCAGTCGGACCACCAGATGACCTCTCCGGGAGCTTCGGCCCGCCCCAGGTGGTACTGCCACGCCATCATGCGCCCCGACTCGTCGAGGAAACCCCAGTACTGGTCTTCGGTGGTACCCAGGCCCTGGTCGAAGCTGAGGTGGACCACCTCGTACGCGTGGCCGTCGGAGAGCGTACGCGTCCCCTCGTAGGCGAGATGAACGCCCGGGTCGTCCCACTTGAACGGCATGATCGCCCAGTACGTGTCGTTGATGAAGGCGCCGTAGCCGCGCCGGAGCGCGGAGTCCCGCGCCGCGCCGGCCAACTCCTCTCCCCCGACCCATGCGCGTCCGGCCGGGACCTTGTCGAGTTCGGGGTGCGGCTCGACCTCATTCACGTTGAAGAGCAGCAGATGGGGCGTCCCGTCCACTTCATGGGCGACGCGATACCGTCCGTCGTACCGGTCCCACGAATGCTCACGGTTCGCCACGATCTCGCCGTTGCGTTCCACGATCCAGCGGAACGACAGGTATCGCGTTCGATCCCACGCCTCCCGTCCACCGAGACTCTCGGCCAGCCGCGCGGCGTGCATGGTCGCGGTCTCGTCCGGCGCCGCGGCGGCCGTCGCGGCCCCGCCACCGTCTTCCGGCGCCCCGCCGCCGCACGCGACGAGCGCGGACGCCGCCCACATCGTACAGAGTCTCCGCATGGACCCTCCTTATGCTTCGAACTCCAACTCGGCCTGCGAATCCTCACCCGCCGAGGGCGCTTCCCCGAAGGCCTGGTCGCCGGTTTCGCCGCGGGGAGAAGATCCGGAGCGCGCGCGGCGTCCCGAGTGCATCGGGTGCACCGCCTCCACCGCAACGCCGGCCGGCAGCCGCACGGCCGGGCGCCCGGCCTCCCGGGGCGAGCGGCGGATCACGCTGGCCGCCAAGGTCGCTTCCACGGACCCATCCGACAATTCCCAGGCCACCTCGTCCGCGTCGTGCGCTTCGATGAATCCGACGAGACCGCCGGTGCGCGCCCGCTCGGGGAGGATCGCGAACCCCTTGCCCGCTCGGCCCTGGACCTTGAATTCGGTGAACGGGATGCGCTTCCCGTACCCGGCGGCGGTCGCCACGAGCAGGTCGGAGTCGGCGCGCGGAGCCGCCGCGGCGACCACCACGTCGCCCGGCGCGAGGTCGATGGCTTTCACGCCGCGGGCCGTGCGGCCCATCGCGCGGATGGCGGACTCGGGGAAGCGGATGGCCTGACCGGATCGCGTCGCGAACAGCAGGTCACTGCCCCCTTCGGTGACGAACGCGGCCGCGACTTCGTCGCCGCGCGCGATCCCGGCTCCGATGATGCCCGCGCTGCGGGCGTTCGCGTACTCCGACAGCGCCGAGCGCTTCACGTGACCCCGTCTCGTGGCCACCACGAGGAATCGGTCGTCGGCGAATGTCTCGGCCGCGAGCAGCGCGACGATTTCGTCTCCCAACTCCAGCTCGATGAACTCTTCGAGGTGGCGGCCCCGGGAGCTCCGCGTGCCCCTCGGCAGCGCCGACACGCGTAGCGCATGCGCGTTGCCGCGGGCCGTGACCGCGAGGAGCGTATGCGACCCCCGCGCCAGGAAGGCGTGGCGCGCGAAGTCGCCTTCGCGGGCGGACAGCACTTCGGCGCCCGCCATCCCCCCGCCGGTCGCGGCGGGCTGCGCCTTCACGTAGCCGCCGCGGCTCACGAGCACGAGCTGCGCCTCGCCGCCGCCCCCCTTCGACAGCTGAAACTCCCCGTCGCCGTCGAGGATCTCCGTCCGCCGCGGGTCGTTGTAGAGTCGCGCGAGATCCCGGATCTCCCCCCGCAGGAACCCGCGGCGGGACGCCTCATCCTCCACCAGGGCGGTCAGCCGCGTGATCTCCTCTCGCAGCGCCCTCAGTTCCTCGGCCAGCTTGTCCCGCTCCAGGCCTGTCAGCTGCACGAGCCGCATGGCGAGGATCGCGTCCGCCTGCCGCTCCGTGAGGTCGAACGCCGCGAGGAGCTTCTCCCGCGCGTCCGGCGGCGTCTTCGAGCCGCGGATGATGTCGATGACGCGATCGATTTGGTCGAGCGCCGTTCGCAGCCCTTCGACGACGTGCGCGCGGTCCCGGGCCCGGGCGAGGTCGTGCGCGGCGCCGCGGCGGATCACGGAGAGGCGATGGTCGATCCACGTACCCAGGACGGCCCTAAGGTCCAGCTCCTCGGGCTTGCCATCGACGAGAGCGAGCATAATCACGCCGAACGTGTACCGGAGCTGCGTCTTCTTGAACAGGGTCGCGAGCACCTTCTTCGGCTTCGCGTCGCGCTTGAGCTCGATCACGAGCCGGATCCCGTCGCGGTCGGACTCGTCGCGCAGGTCGGTGATCGCGTCGGTGCGTCCGGCGCGCACGAGCTTCGTGATCTGCTCGATGACGCGCGTCTTGTTCACCTGGTAGGGGAGTTCCGTGACGATCAGCGAACTCTTCCCGAACCGGCCCTCCTCGAGGTGGACCCTGGCGCGCATGTCGAGTCGTCCGCGCCCGGTACGGTAGGCGGACTCGATGCCGGTCCGGCCCCAGATGTATCCGCCTGTCGGGAAGTCCGGCCCGGGCAGGCGGGCGAGCAGCTCTTCGCTGTCGCAATGCGGGTTCGCGACGAGGTGGTCGACCGCGGCGAGGAGTTCCCCGGCGTTGTGCGGCGGGATCTTCGTCGCCATTCCGACCGCGATCCCGTCGCTGCCGTTCAGCAGGAGGTGTGGCAGCCTGCAGGGCAAAACCACGGGCTCGGTCAGACGTCCGTCGAAGTTGGGCCGCATATCGACGGTGTCGCGCTCGATGTCCTCGAGGAGGTCCATCGCGACCGGCGTCATCCGCACTTCCGTGTAGCGGTAGGCGGCGGCCGAATCGCCATCGATCGAACCGAAGTTTCCCTGGCCGTCGATGAGCGGATAGCGCAGCGAGAAGTCCTGGACCATGCGGACGATGGTGTCGTACACCGCGCCATCCCCATGCGGGTGATACCGGCCCAGCACGTCGCCCACGACCGTCGCGCTCTTCTTGTGCGGGCGCGAGGGGCGCATCCCTTCCTCAAGCATCGCGTACAGGATTCGGCGGTGAACGGGCTTCAGACCGTCGCGGGCATCGGGGAGCGCACGCTGCACGATGACGCTCATCGAGTAGTCGATGAACGACTCGCGCATCTCCTGCTCGAGCGCGCGGCGTTCGATGCGTTCGTGCTGCAGGGTGCCTTGCGTCACTGCCGTGCCTCCTCTTCCACCTCAACCATCCTCGTCATCATCATCCCGGCCGACCACGGCCGGCGGGACCCCTACTCACACAGCAGGTCGGCCGTGGCGCGCTGCGCTTCGGACGGGGTCGCGGGCATGGCGATCACGAAGCCCTTGCGGTTCGCCGCGTCCGGCAGGTGAATCAGCAGGGAACCCGTCGGGAACGGGTCCGTCGCCCGCGCCGCGAGTCCTTCCTCCGAAATCGTGAAGAGTCCTCCGGGCTCCAGGCTGGAAGCCAGCCACGCCCCGTAGGAAAGCCACGCCGCAAGCGCTTCACCGCCCCCCGCCACGCCTTCCACCTCCGACCGGTAGCGTGCGACGGCGCGCTCGTAGGCTCCGCCATCGCGCGTCTTCAACTGCAGGAGGAGCCGTCGATAGCGGGGCTGTACATCCTCGATCCCGTGTTCGGCCAGCGCCTGCGCGTAGGTTTCCGTCATCCCATCCTCTCGTCCGCCGCGTCCCGCCCGTCCGTCTCACGGATCCACCGCATTCACATGTTCCGCGGCGTCCGTCCGCAGGGATCAGTCGTTGTGGGCCAGTTCGTACTCCCGCTGCGCTCGCGTGCGTTCGCTCCCGAGCTTCGCGTCGCGTTTCTTCGCCGCGGCGAGCGATCGTTCCTTGCGCGCATCGGAGTGGACGCGTGGAAGGGAGATGAGTCGGTCCAGCTCCGCGCTCCCGCACGAAGCGCACGCGGGCGTCATGGAACCCCGCACGAGGAGTTCGAACTCGTGTGAACATTCGCGGCACCGGTACTCGTATATCGGCATGGATCCTCCCGTCGCGGGGCACTCCGCAGCATGCTTTTCGAGGGTCCCCCGGGCAAGTCGCCGTCCGTTTCGCCGAGCCCGCGCGCGGTTTCGGCTTTGACAGACTCCGACCGCCCGTCGGATAATGCCGGGTCGCCACCCCCGTCCGTACGGAAAGAAAGAACTCCATGCCATACGCATCGCGCACATGCGCCCCCTCGCTGATCGTGCTCACGCTGATCGTGCTCGCGCTGCTTGCGGCCGTACTCACGCTGCCGCCGCCGGTCCACGCCCAGGACGGAGCGCCGGATGAAGACGCGGAGGCCGTCGTCAACGCCCCCGGACACCCCCTGCTCCAGGGGTTCCGGTGGCGGTCCATCGGCCCGACAGGACAGGGCGGCCGCGTCGACGACCTCGCGGTCAACCCCGAAGACACGCGGATCTTCTACGTGGGCTTCGCGACCGGCGGTCTGTGGAAGACGACGAACAACGGGACGACGTTCGAGTCGATCTTCGACAGCTACGAGACGCACTCCATCGGCGCGCTCGCCCTCGCGCCCTCCGATCCCGACGTTCTCTACGTGGGTACGGGCGAGGCGAACAACCGGCAGAGTTCGTCGTTCGGTTACGGTGTCTACAAGAGCACCGACGGCGGCGCCACGTTCGCGCATGCCGGACTCCGGGAGACGCAGAGCATCGCACGCGTCCTCGTCCACCCGACGAATCCGGATGTCGTGTGGGTGGCCGCGGTCGGCCATCTCTTCGGCCCCAACGCGGAGCGCGGCGTGTTCAAGTCCAGCGACGGCGGAGAGAGCTGGCGCCACGTGCTCGCGATCGATGAGGACACCGGCGCGACGGACCTCGCCATGGACCCCTCCGATCCCGATGTCCTGTTCGCCTCCACCTATCAGCGCCGACGCACCGTGTGCTGTTTCGTGGGCGGCGGCCCGGGAAGCGGGATCTGGCGATCCGGGGACGGCGGAGAGAGCTGGTCGCCCGTCGAGGGAGGCGGACTGCCCGCCGGCACCCTCGGCCGCATCGCGCTCGCGATGACCCGCGCCGATCCCGATGTCGTCTACGCCCAGATCGAAGTGGCCGCGGACCGGGAGTCGCCGCTCTCCGAAGAGGAGCAGGACGAATGGCGCAGGCTCGCGAGGGTCGATTCGCTGCCGCCCGACCCGCAATGGTCCGGGGTGTGGCGATCGGCGGACAAGGGCCGGACGTGGGAGTTCCGGAGCAACGAGAACGGACGCCCCATGTACTTCAGCCAGATCCGGATCTCCCCCGAGGATCCGGACCTCGTCTATACCGTGGATCAGCGGGTGTCGAAGTCGCGCGACGGCGGTCGCACCTGGGAGGTGCTGAGCGGGTACGGACACGTGGATCAGCACGCGTTCTGGATCGATCCGGCCGATCACGACCACCTCGTGATCGGCAACGATGGAGGGGTCGACGTGAGTTGGGACCAGGGCGAGACGTGGGAATCACTGCGCCCCTCGGCCGTCGGGCAGCCCTATCACGCCTCCGTGGACATGCGGCGCCCCTACTACGTGTGCACGGGCCTCCAGGACAACGGGAGCTGGTGCGGGCCGAGTTCCGTGCGCTCGGGGCCGATCCTCGCGCAGGACTGGTATCGGGTCGGCGGCGGGGACGGGTTCTACACGCAGGTGGACCCGACGGACCCGGCGATCGTGTTCGTAGAATCGCAGAACGGCCGTCTCCGGCGCGTGGACCTGCGCGAGGGTGCTTCGCGCTCCATCACGCCCCGGGTTCCGGATGAAGAGGACCCAATGGACACGAACATCGCCCCGGTTCCGTCGGCTGACACCGAGGTCCGGTGGAACTGGAACACGCCGTTCCTCCTCTCGCCCCACAACCCGCGCATCCTGCACGCGGGCGGCAACCGGTTCTTCACATCGCGCGACCGTGGAGAGACGTGGACGATGAGCCCGGATCTCACGAAGGACGTGGATCGGGACGCCGAGGTCGTGATGGGGGTGGCCAACGGCATCCCGCGGTGCTCCCGGTTCGAGCGCGGGATGGAGTGCACGCTGTCGCGAAACGACGGTGTCTCGATGTGGGGCAGCATGACGTCCATCGCCGAGTCGCCCATCGTCCCGGGCCTTCTCTGGGCCGGGACCGACGACGGCAACATCCAGGTGAGCCGCGACGGCGGCGCGACCTGGACCGAGGTCAGCCGCAATCTCCCCGGGGGTACGACGCGGCACTACGTGTCCCGCGTGGAAGCCTCGCATGCCGACCCGGCGACCGCGTACGCAGCGATCGACGGGCACAAGAACGGCGACCTTCGCCCCTACGTGTACGTGACCCGCGACTACGGCGCGACGTGGGAGGACATCACGTCGGATCTGCCCTCGTTCGGGAACGTGAACACGGTCCGGCAGGATCCTCGGAACCCCCGTCTGCTCTACGTCGGCACCGAGTTCGGCTTCCACGTCTCGTTCGATGAGGGCGGCACGTGGCACGATTTCATGCCGGGCCTGCCCGTGGTCCGGATCGACGACGTGCTCGTCCATCCGCGCGAGAACGACCTCGTGCTCGCGACGCACGGTCGCAGCGTCTACGTCCTCGACGACGTCACGGCGCTCCAGGCGATGACCGACAACGTCCTGGCGAGCGACGCACACCTCTTCGACCCGCGCCCCGCCGTCCTCTGGAAGAACGATATCCGGCGCAGCCGCTCCGTCACGGGCGACAAGAACTGGACGGGCGAGAGCGCCCCGACAGGTACGATGATCCAGTACTACCTGGCCTCTCCGGCCGACGTCTCGATCGAGATCTCGGAACTCGCCACCGGGAGGGTTGTGCGCGAACTCGAGGGGACCGGCCGCCCGGGGCTTAACCGGGTGGCCTGGAATCTGCGGATGAACCCGGGACTCCAGGGTCAGGGCGGAGCCGGGTTGCCCGCGTCCCCGGGCACGTACCGCGTGACGCTGACGGTGGGAGAGGCGACGCACTCGGCGCTGCTGGAGGTACTGGAAGACCGCTGGCTGGAGACGCCCTGAGATGGCGCCCGCGCGCCGCGAAGACGGCTATCCGCCCGCCATCGAGTCGAGGAACTCCTGGTTCGTGTCCGTTCGCTGCAGCCGCTCGATCATGAACTGAATCGCCTCGGCCGGCGGCATGTCGGAGAGGAAGTTCCGCAGCAGGTACATCCGGTTGAGTTCGACCTCGTTCAGGAGGAGTTCCTCCTTGCGCGTGCTCGAGCGGTTGAGGTCGATCGCGGGGTAGATCCGCTTGTCGGAGATCTGGCGGTCCAGGAGAACCTCGCTGTTGCCCGTGCCCTTGAACTCCTCGAAGATGACCTCGTCCATCCGGCTGCCCGTCTCGATCAGGGCCGTCGCGATGATCGTGAGGCTGCCTCCCTCCTCGATGTTTCGCGCCGCGCCAAAAAAGCGCTTCGGCCGGTGGAGCGCGTTCGCGTCCACGCCGCCGGAGAGGATCTTGCCCGAGTGGGGGACCGTCGTGTTGTAGGCGCGCGCGAGCCGCGTGATCGAGTCGAGGAGGATCACGACATCGTGCTGGTATTCGACGAGCCGCTTGGCCTTCTCGATCACCATCTCCGCCACCTGCGTATGGCGGTCGGCCGGCTCATCGAACGTGGATGAGATGATCTCGGCCGG
This sequence comes from Candidatus Palauibacter denitrificans, assembly GCA_009841015.1. Lineage (GTDB taxonomy): Bacteria > Gemmatimonadota > Gemmatimonadetes > Palauibacterales > Palauibacteraceae > Palauibacter > Palauibacter denitrificans. The sequence continues at coordinate 12,266 of VXMQ01000132.1, forward strand.
AACGTTCTCCTCCATGTCCGTGACTTCTTCGGGCCGCTCGTCGATGAGGAGTACGATCACTTTCGCGTCCGGCTGGTTCTCGACGATCGCGTTCGCGATCTTCTGCAGAAGGATCGTCTTTCCGGCCTTGGGCGGGGAGACGATAAGGCTCCGCTGCCCCTTACCGATCGGCGCGATGAGGTCCAGAATCCTCATCGATACGTCGCCGTCCTCCTGCTCGAGAACGAGCCGTTCCTCCGGATAGCGCGGCCGGAGGTTGTCGAACGCGATCCGGTGCTTCGCCTTGTCCGGGTCCACGCCGTTGAGCGTCTCCACCTTCAGCAGAGCGAGGTAACGCTCTCCCTCCTTCGGCGGCCGCACGCGTCCCTGGATGGTGTCTCCCGTCCGCATGTCGAAGCGCTTGATCTGCGACGGGGAGACGTAGATGTCGTCCGGGCCGTACAGGTAGTTCCAGTCCTGGCTGCGCAGGAAACCGTAGCCCTCCGGCAGAATCTCGAGGACGCCCTCGCCCCGGAGGACGATGTCGGAATCGAGGAGATTCTGCTCGATCCGAAAGATCAGGTCCTGTTTTCGAAGGCCCGAGAAGTTGTGAATGTCGAGTTCTTCGGCCATGTCATGAAGTTCGCCGATCGACTTCGACTTGAGTTCGGCGATGTCCATCGCCTTCCTCCGGAAGAGAGTGAGCCGGGCTGCAGCCATGCCGCGTGCGGCATGATCGGTTCGTGAGGTGTCCTGCTTGCGGCCGGGGGATGTGGTCCGAGGTGGACCCACCGACCATAATGGTGCCGCCGGGCACGGTCAAGGCGACCGCGCCTCAACGATCACTGCGACCCTCGAGCGCCGGATGGCCAGACACAATCGCGAAGGAAGGGGACTCGACCAGCTCGGCAATCTGTGGCGGATAAGCTATCAGCCCGACTGGTTCCGTTTGTTGAAGTTGTCGCGGCCGGTGCCCGGCGGGCGCCGCTCCTCCCGCACGCTGTGCCGCAATCCGGCACGTACGGCGGACGCCGAACCCGGCCGGTCGGTGCGGACGCGGATCACAGCCGCGGACGGGTCCGTCGATGTGGCGGTATCCATCGAAGACCGCGACCAGGTCGTCGATCACGTCATCATCGGGATTCGGCGAAAGCGCGGCAGAAAGACGGAGCTGCTCAGGTTCGCCGTCCACGGCGGGCTTCCGAAGCGGAGAATCTGAGCCGGCCGGCAGCCCGGGAGCTAGAAGACGCGGATGCGTAGCCAGCGCGACGGGTTGTAGCCGAGATCTTCCGCCAACTCGGCGGCCGCGGTGCGCAGGGCGTCGAGCTGGCGTCGGACCTCCTCATCCACGAGAGCCCGGCCGGCGGTCCCCTCGCCGCGGTCCAGCCGCTCGACGATGGTCGCGACTCGAGACATCACCGCGTCCAGCGCCTCGACCGTCGATTCGACATTACCGACGCCGTTCGCAAGTTGCGGCGACGCCTCCCAGGCCGCGGACCGTTCCTGCACGCGCCGGGCGGCCGCGCTCAGGAGCGTGTCCGTCGCGAGCCGGACGAGCGATGAGCGCTGAGAGTCCCGCTGAAACAGCTCCTCCAGCGACTCGAGGCTGCTTCGCAGTCCGGCCAGCGTGCCCGGATCCTCGCGCAAGCGGGCGAGCGAGCCCTGATCCGAACCGAGCGCTTCCTGCGCCTCGGAGGCGTCCACCTCGAGCGTGCGCACGGCCCGCAACAGCGAGTCCGCCAGCGCCATGACCGTCTCCGGTTCGAGGGGCGGACCGGAAGCGCGCAGCGTGTCCGAGTAGTTCCAGGGCGCTGCGGAGCCCGTGCCCGGACTCACGGAGAGGACGACGGGCGCCACGAGATCCGAGGGCCGAACGTCGGCGGTGGCATCCGCTCGCAGGATGGGTTCGGCGACCCGGTCGATGACGGCTTCGATCACGACGTGGCTCTCGAACGACGCATCGCGGCGGTTCGCTTCGGGAGGGTGGAAGGAAATCGACAGCACGCGCCCGACCGACCTCCCGGCCACCCAGACGGCGGAGCCCGGCCCAAGCCCCTCCGCCGAATGGGCCAGCGCCGTGATCCGGGGGCCTTCGAGCGTCGCGCGGACGATGACCTCGATGACGGAGACCGCCGACGAGACGACGATGGCGACGGCAATCAGAACCAGGCCCCGCCGGGCCCGGATCCGTGAAGCGTCGGAAGAGAGGTCCGTCCGGATCATCCCTGAGCAGACCCTCTCCCGGCCGCGGCGTCAAGGTGGGACCGGCCAGCTCCGGCCGTGGCGGAGATGCGGTTTGAAGTCCCTCCCCCGGAGCGGAGATTCGCGTGCCTCACTGCGCCCAGTCGCGCCCATTCACGCATCACAAAGGAGAGCATCATGTCGAGAACGGTGAACCGGGTCATTCTCGTCGGAAACGCAGGCAGCGACCCCGACGTGCGCGAGACCGCCTCCGGCACCGCCGTCGCCCACCTGTCGCTCGCGACAAACCGCGTATTCCGCAAGAACGGAGAGACGCAGCGTCGCACGGATTGGCACCGGCTCACATTCTGGCGGCGTCAGGCGGAGACGGTCGGCGAGTACGTGCGCAAGGGTTCGCGCCTCTACGTCGAGGGCCACCTCGAGTACGGATCGTTCGAGCGCGATGGCATCGCGATCCCCACGGTGGACGTGGTCGTGGAGGACATGGTGATGCTGGATCCGCGGCCTGACAGCGGCGACGTCGCGACGGACAGCGCCGAGCTTCCGCAGTAGATCTCGTGCATCGCGCCGCGCTCGGCGAACCCTCGGCGACGCTTGCCGGGGCACTGGAGACCCGCCCCAGGAACGTGCATCTTCCCGTGCGTGGGGCGGGTCCATCGACCAGGTCGAAGCGGAGGAATCCGATACAGACACACGATCCGGGGTTTCTGACCCTGTCCAATCTCCTGTCCCTGAGCCGTATACCGCTCGGCCTCGCCTTCATCGTGGTCTCGGATCCCCGAATGATGGCCGTGCTCGTGGCCACGGCGGGAGCAACGGATGTCCTCGATGGGTTCATCGCCCGCGTGAGCGGAACGCGCTCCCAGGTCGGACTCCTGCTCGATCCGCTCTGCGACAAGCTCTTCGTCCTGCTCGCGCTCTCCGGCTTCCTGGCGGTGGGCGGCCTCGACGGGGTGTCGTTCGTGATCCTGATCCTCCGGGATCTTTATACGGCCGGGTGCTATCTCCTGGCCCGGCTCGTCTCCATCATCATCCCCTTCAAGCCTCGGTGGCCGGGGAAAATCGCCACCGGCCTCCAGTTCCTTACGCTCCTCGCCCTCATTTTCGACCCTCGGTATGTTCCCGCACTCGTATTGCTCGTCGGCGTGACGTCGGCCTGGGCGATCATCGATTACGGGACACACTGTCTCCGTCGGAAATGGAAGAGCGCGGTCTGACGATCGCCGGATGGCTTGAATGGTCTGGGTTTGAAAAACGAAACGGTCGACATCACGATCATCGGCGGCGGTCCGACGGGCCTGTACGGGTCGTTCTACGCCGGCATGCGCGGCGTCTCCGCCCGCATCATCGATGTCCTTCCCGAACTCGGGGGTCAGTTGACGGCGTTGTACCCGGAGAAGGATGTCTTTGACGTCGCCGGTTTCCCCCGGGTGCTCGCCAAGGATCTGGCGCGGGAACTCGTCACGCAGGGCCTGCAGTTCGACGCGGAAGTCTGCCTTGAAGAGCGCGTCCTCGAACTCAATCCGGGAAACGGCCGCTTCGATCTTCGCACGAACAAGGGGCCCCGGCCCACGCGCACCGTCGTCATCGCCGGCGGCAAGGGCGCCTTCAAGAGCCGGACGCTGCGCGTGCCGGGGTGGGACGAGTTCCTGAACCGCGGCCTCGCGACGACCGTGAAGGACCCCGAGATCTACCGCGGGAAACGCGTCCTCCTTGTCGGCGGGGGCGACTCCGCCTTCGACTGGAGTTGGGCGCTGCGGAACATCGCCGGCGAACTCACGCATATCCACCGAACCGACCGCTATCGGGCTCACGAGAGTACGGTCGCCCAGGTCGAGGGAGCGCATGAACGGGGCGAACTGCGGCTCCGGACCTTCCAGGCCGTGACGGAGATTCACGGCGGCGAGCGAGTCGGGGCCGCGACGATCCGGCACACGAAGACGAAAGAAACAGAGCGGATCGAGGTGGACGACGTCATCGCCCTGATCGGCTTCGTTCCGAATATCGGGCCGATCGCCGAATGGGGGCTCGAGCTGCAAAAGAGGTGCATCGTGGTGGACTCGCGCATGCGCACGAACATCCCCGGCGTCTATGCGGCGGGGGACATCGCCACCTACGACGGGAAGCTGGAATTGATCTCGACCGGTTTCGGGGAGGCCGCGATCGCCGTGAACAACGCGGTCCACCACATCGACCCCACGGCCAAGGTGAACCCCGGCCACTCGACCGACTACAAGGTCTTCAAGTAGCGGCAGGAACCCCGTTCCCTCCGCTCTCGATCCGCCGACCGGCGAGTTCGATGAGGCGGCCATCGGGTTCCGCAAGGTTCTCCCCCGCCCAGTTCCGTACATCATCCTCGTGCGTGAAGAGGATGACCTGCGTCGAGCGCGCGAGCGCGTGCAGCGTCTCCAGCACTGCCTGTTTCCGCACCGCGTCGGAAGCGCCGACGACGTCATCGAGGATAAGGGGACAGGTCTCGCCTTCGCCGGTGAGATGACGGGAGAGCGCGAATCTGAGCAGCAGGTAGATCTGCTCCGCCGTGCCATGGGAGAGCAGCTCGGCGGAACGCCAGCGCCCGCCCGGCGTCCGGACTTCGACGAGCAGATTCTCCGGATCGATTCGGCAGCCGGTGTAGCGGCCGTCCGTCACCTCGGGCAGCCATTCGAGCACCGTCTGCGTGAGGATGGGCGCGATGTCGCGCAGCACGCGCTCCTGCGCCTCTTCGAGGAACCCGATCGTGCAGTCCAGCGTGTCCTTGAGGCGTGCGATCCTTGCCTGCTCCCGTTCGGCCGCCGCGAGCGCGTCTTCCGCGTCCGCCACGCTGGGGAGATGGTGTTCCCGCTCGGTGAGCTGGCCGACCGCGCGCAGCACCTCCTCGCGGGCCGCCTCCGCTTCCCGCTTCAGATGCTCCAGCGTCTCCTCGGTGGGGCGCCCGGCCCGAGCGTCTACGGCGACGTCCTCCCCCAGCCGCTCGCGGAGCCGCTCGGCCCGGAGACGGAGTTGCTCCACGTCTCCCGTGAACTCATCGAGCGTCCGCTCGCCAAGCAACTGCTGCAGGCGATCCCATGATTTGCTGCGTTCGCCGGCCTCCTCGAGCACCCGCTCCCGGCCTGCGCGCCATCGCTCCAGCGCGGCGGCGAGGTCCTCGGGATCTTCGGCGCTCACCCCCACCTGCGCCCCGGCCTCCTGCAGGGTGTCCGCGGCATCGGCGGCCCGTTCCGACCGCTGCCGGTGCCGCGTCTCCACGGCCAGACGCCGGGCTCGTTCGTCGCTCCACTCCCGGCGACGCTCCGCGGTCCGCCGTTCGAGTTCGCCCAACTCTCCCGGCGTGATGCCTCGAGCCCTAAGGTCCGCGAGCAGGTCTTCGGCCGCCTCCGCCAAGAGGGCATTGGCCGCGTCGCGCAGCCGATCCGTCTCGGAGACAAGCGCTTCGAAGGACGAACCGGCAAGCAGCCCCTGGAGCTCGTCCCACTGCGAGCCCAGTTGCGCGGCCTTCTCTCGTCCGGCCTGCCGGGATTCCACCTGGCGGCGCATCGCGTCCGCGAGCGCTTCCGGTTCCGTCGCCGATTCGGCCGCTGCCGCGTCGGCCGGATCGGCAAGCTCGCGCATGCGGCCGATCGCGTCGCGCCGATGCCGGCGGCCCGCCTCGTAGCGCTCCCGTTCCTGGCGCGCCGACGCGAGTTCGCGCCGGAGACTGTCGTGGCGCACATCCAGGGCGAGCGCGATCTCCGAGCGGTCGGTGCGCGTCCTCGCGAACCTGTGCGACAGGACGCCAGCCGCCCCGACGGCGAACAGGATCAGCCCCGCGGAGCGCGAATCGGGCGCCAGCAGCGCGAGGGCGAGGCCCCCTGCCGCCACGACCGCCGAAGCAGTCAGCCACATTGCGGGTCTGGCGGCCGGAGGTTCCATGGGGGGCGCCCGCCGTCTCTCGTCGAGGTTGGCCAGTTCTTCCTCGAGTTCCTCGACGCTCCGGCCGGCCGGCGCTTCAACCGCTGAGAGCGACTCCCAGGCGCGGAGCGCGTCGCGGATCTCCCCCATGCGCGCGTCCTCCTCCGGGGAGACCCGGGGGCCGCCGCCCGGGAAGAGCGCCTGCAGCTCGCGCGCGCTGGCGAGGCGAGCCTCGGCTTCCGCGGCGGAGGCCTCTGCGACGACCCCCCGCGCGGCCGCCAGCTCCGCATCGGCCCCCTCGATCCTCTCTGCGATCTCGCGCGCCGAGGGCCCGTTCAGCTCCACCGGAGCCGGGAGATTGCGCCACGTGGTGAGCGCTTCGGTGACCCCTCGCGTGAGCCCGCCGCCCTCGGGGACGGGGTGAGGCGCGCCCTCGGGGAACTCGTCTTGCAGCGCCCGCGCCTCCCGCAGCCTCTCCGCGAGCGCCTCCGCCGCCGCGCCCGCAAGCGCGGCCTCGGCCGCCTCCACTCGCCCCCGGGCATCCCTCGCCGCCCGCTCCAGCGTTTCGACCTCGGCGCGACGCTCCTGAAAGTCTCGGTGCGCCTCGCGGGCCGTCTCCAGCGCCTCGCCCGCCTCCGCCACCCGCCGCGCGGTCGTCATGAGCGGCTTCGTCGGAGCCCGGGTCGACCCGACGCGTTCCCGGACAACCTCCTCGAGCCGTTGCAGCGCGGCAGCCGCCGTCTGGTCCACGCCCGCCGTCGCCGCCGCACGCTGCATGTCTTCCTGGAGCGATTCGGGATCATCCCGGACCCTGAGGATGTCCGTCTGGCGCACGCAGGCTGTGGCGAGGAACGCACGGCGGTTCAGACCCAGCCACCGCGAGCCGTCCGGCGCGCCGTCGAACAGGATCTCGCCCGAATAGTCCCGTCCCGCGACGCTCATGTCTTCCGCCGAACTCTCGATCCTTCCCGCGAGGTCGTGTCTCAACTCCACCCGCCGGCCGTCCTCGAGCGCGACGATGGCTCCGACCTCCCACTCGTCGCCGTCCCACGGCTCGTGGCGCGCCGCGAACCTCTTCTCCTCCTTCCGCATCGCGCCCTTGCCGCGCCGCATGCCGCAGAGCCCCGCGTACAGTGCCGCGTGCCAGGACGACTTCCCCGCCTCGTTGCGGCCGAAGACGACGTTCATCCCCGGCGCCAGTTCCAGCGTCTCATCCCGAAAGGGGCCGAAGCGGTGGGCCGTCACGGACTCGAAGCGCATCACAGCACCTCGAGATCGTCGCGGCCGTCGAGAGCCCGGAGTCCCATTCGCAGGACGCGCCGCTTCTCATCTTCCGGCAACTCCGCACTCAGCACATCCTCGACGAACCGTCCCCGCACCGTCGGCTCCCCGCGGATCTCGTCGAGGTCGTAGGAAAGGTGCAAATCGGATTTGCGGATCTGCACGGCGTCGAACGTGTCCAGCAATTGCTCCCGGATTGCGTTCTCCTGGAGGTCGAGCGACGGCTCGAGGTCGCCGCACACCGTGAGGCGCGCGAGTCCCCCGAGGCTCTCCGTCATCGCGCGCAGGGCGTCCCGAATCTGCTGGCGGCTCGTGAGGCCCGTCACATTGAGCGGCAGGTCGTGCACCGGAGTGACGGCCACGACGTGGCGCTCGCGCGTCACTTCCCCCGCCGCGTCGATCGTCGCCACGACGGGCCCCCGCTCCCCCTCCTCTCCGAACTGCAGCGGGTCGGGATTGCCCGGATAGGTGTGATGCGCGCCGTCCGCCGGCCGGTGATAGTGGCCGAGAAACGCGTGATTCAGTCCGCTGTCCGGGATTTCGGCGGTCTCGAAGGGGGCGTGCGGCGCCTTCCCTTCACCCTGTGCCGCGAGCCACGACCGCTCCGCCCCGTGGAAGAGCGCCACGTGCGCCCCCTCACCTGAGACCCGGAAGCCGTCGCCGAGGAAGTTGTCCGTGTTGGCGGGCGCGCAGTGCGCGGCTCCCCACAGCGTGATCCCCGGCGCGAGGGAGACCGCCCGCAGCGCCGCATCCCGAAAGATGTGGACGTTGTCGCTCCAGTCCCCCGTCGCATAGACGCTCGTCGGCCCGTACCAGTCGTGATTGCCGGGCGCGATGTAGACCGGCACCGGATCGAGCGAGGCGAAGGTCTGCCGCAGGAAGTTCGCCGTGTCCAGCGTGACGCGGTCGTGCTCGTACAGGTCGCCTCCGCAGAAGAGCGCGTCGGCACCGGTCGAGCGCACGAGGTCCACGATTGCGAGCAGGGTGTCGCGCAGCGCCTCGCGCCGCCGCCGCGCCACGTCGCCCGTCGCCTCGCACCACGCGAACGGGGAGTCGAGGTGGAGGTCGGCGAAGTGGACGATCGTCCGTTGCACGGTCAGGTGAGGAACGCCTCGATGCGACGCCAGTTCGCCTCGGCATCCGAGGCTCCCAGTTCCACCAGCGTCCGGATGTACTCGCTCTCGAACAGGAGATAGCTCACGAAGTCGGCGGACTTGATGTCCGGCGTGCCGAGACCTCGCACGAGAAACCTGAGTCCCGGGGGAAGTTCGATCTCGAAATCGCGGGCCAGCTTCCCGATATCACGGGACGGCCTCAGGATGAGCAGGTCGACGTGGCGCAGACCCTGCCGCTCGGACACCTCGCGGGGGAGTCGGTCGACGAGGAGATTGATCCGGCGCAGCGCCGCCGCATCCCAGTCCAGCGTGTCGAGAAAGACCGAATTCAGCAGCAGGCCCAGGACTCTCGCCGGCGGCGGATACCCGGTCGTGTCCGGCGCTCGCGCCTCCAGTTCGGACCGCCGGTAGCGGGCCGAGATCGTGAAGATGCGGTCCGCCCCCATGTGAATCGCCGGCGCCAGCGGCGCGGCGGTCCGGAAGCTCCCGTCTCCGTAGTACTGCTGCCCGAGTTTGACGGCCGGAAACACGAGCGGGATCGACGCGGAGGCCAGGATGTGGTCCACGGAAATGTCCGTCCGCACGAGCCGGTAGTGAGAACTCGCGGGCCTGGGCGCCGACTGCGGGTCTCCCTGTACGAAGAGGACCGTGCGCCCCGTCTGGTACGACATCGCGGTGAGCCCCACCGCCTCGAGGTCCCCCGCCCTGATCCGGGACCCGATCTCTCCGCGGTCGACGTCGCGTTCGATGAACTCCCGCAGCGGCGACGTGTCGACGAGGCTCCGGAAACGGGGGCTCAGGCCGGTGCCGCCGCCCAGAAGGGATCCCCCGAGCCGCACCCCCACCTTGAGCAGGGAAGCGGGGTTCGTGCGCAGCACTTCCTCGGTCGTGAGCGATAGCCAGCGGCGCTTCAACGCCTGTGTCGCGCCGCGCAGATCTCCGTCAAAGGCGGCGAGAAAGCCCACGTTGATCGCGCCTGCCGAGACTCCGGTGAGGAGGGGGACTCGCAGCGCGGGTAGCCGCTTGCCGATGTAGCTCAGCACGCCTGTCTGGTAGGCGGCCCTCGCGCCGCCACCCGAGAGCGCGAAGGCCAGCTTCCCCCGCGCGGCGCCGGCAGCGCCGCTCCCCGGGGCCCCCGTCACGCCGGTCCCCGCGTCAGGACCGTCCGCCGGGGCGGCCCAGGAGTTGCCGGTGCCACGAACGGGCGACCGGCCGCTCGAGTTCGCCCGCCCGCAGAGCCGCCAGCGTGTCGATGGTGGGATCGAAGACGGGGGTCGCCTCGCCGATCGCGCCGGTCGTCGCCCGCGCCCGGAACTCCGCCCGCCCGCAGCTTTCGATCGCGCCGGACCCGTCCCGGTAGAAGACGCGCGTGCTGTCGAGCAGCGAGCAACCCAGTCGTTCCTCGAGCGCGCCGAGCCGCCGGGCCATTGCGTCGATCGAGCACCCGGACGCGGGTGCCGACGCTTCGTCGACGGCGACGACCGCGAACCGGTCTGCGACCCAGTCCACGCCCGCCCGCAGCGCGGCCCCGTGCGCGGTCCAGATGTCGACGAAGGCGCGCAGGTCGACCATCAGCGCCTCGCGCTCCTCGGGGGTCAGCGGACGATCCGTCCCGTAGATCCAGACGCGGGCGGAATCCGGAAGGGATGTCAGCGGAACACTCATGCCGGGACCATACGTCGGCCCGCGGCGTCCCGCCAATCGCGGGCTATTCGTACCGCAGCGCCACGATCGGATCGAGCCGGGCCGCGCGCCGGGCGGGCCAGAGGCCGAAGAACATGCCCACCGCCGCGGCGAACACCACGGCGAGGCCGATGGCCTGCGGCGCGATGGCCATCGTCCAGCCCGCCGACCGCGAGAGCATCTCCGCCGCGCCGTACGCGAACGCGACGCCGAGGATGCCGCCCGTCATGCAGAGGGTCGTGGCTTCGAGCAGAAACTGGAGCAGGATCGCACTCCGCGTGGCGCCGAGCGCCTTGCGCACGCCGATCTCCTTCGTCCGCTCCGTGACCGACACCAGCATGATGTTCATGATCCCGATGCCGCCGACGAGGAGGCTGACCGCGGCGATGCCGGCGAGCAGCATCGTGAACGTCTGCGTCGTCTCCTGCGCCATTTCGAGGAACTGCACGCTGTCCGAGATCCAGAAATCGTTCTCCCGCCCCAGGGGAATGCGGTGCTCGCGCCGGAGCACCTCCTCGATCTGCACCATCGCGACCGGGATCGCCGCCTCGCTCTCGACGACGACCTTGAACTGGCTCACCCGGTCCGTCCCGAGCAACCGGAACTGCGCCGTCTCCAGCGGGACGAAGATCTGCTCGTCCTGGTTGAACCAGCCCGACCCGCCCTTCTCCTCAAGCACCCCCACGACCTCGAAGGAGATGTTGCGGATCGAGATCGTCCGGCCGACGAGTTCGGCCACCTCGGCGTTCAGGACCGCGGGGACCGCGCCCCCGAGCACGGCGACCCGCCGCCGCCCGCGGTTCTCGGACTCGTCGAAGAAGCGGCCGAGTTCGAGCGTGTGATTCTCGACCTCCACGTAGTTCGGCGTCGTGCCGAGAATCCGCACGTTGGCGTTGTTGCGTCCGAACTGGACCTGCAACTGCCCCTGCATCTCCGGCGCGACCTCCACCAGGGCCGGGGCCCCGCGCCGCACCGCCTCGACATCTTCGGTCGTCAGCCGGGCGTTCGACCCGCCGCGCACGCCGCGGAACATCCCCTGCCCGGCGCGCACCGTGAGCACGTTCGTGCCGAGCGACTCGATCTGGTTCTCGACCTGTTGCTGGGCGCCCTCCCCGAGCGCGACCATCGTGATCACGGCCCCGACCCCGATCACGATCCCGAGCATGGTCAGGAACGAGCGCAGCTTGTTGGCGCGGATCGCGTCCATCGCGACCCGGAGAATCTCGAAGAAGATCATCGAACGATCATCACCTTCCCCCGATACCCGGCAGCGCCGTGCGGCTGCGGATCCGGTCCAGGAATTCCTGCTGCGCGATGAGCGACGTGGGGACGGCGACGATCTCCTCGCCTTCCTCGAGCCCGCGGACGATATGGGTGTGATCGAAGTCGCTGAGCCCGATCATGACCGGCTTCAGGTCGAGGAGGCCGTTCGCGTCGTACCTGAACACGAACGCCGGGCGGGGCTCGTCGGGCCGCCGCGCCGCGCCGCCCCGGCCGCCTCCGGGTCCGCCGCCGCCCTGGCCGCGGAACTGCTGCATCATCCGGCGCCGCTCCTCATCGGACATGTTCTGGAAGACGCGCATCCGCTCCTCCTGCGACATCGACTGGAACTCCGACATCGGAACCCCACCGATCATCTGCTCCTCCTCGCCCGCCGCCGGTCCATCCCCTTCTGCCGCACCCTCCGGCCGATCCTGGCTCTGGAAGTCGCGCAGCAGCGCGTTGACATCGGCGTCGATCTCGAGAGCCCGGACGATCTGCACGGCCTCCTGCTGGGACTTGATCCCGCTGTTCGCCACCGCCAGCACGTTCTCCTGGCGCCCGATCACGACTTCGACGTCCGCGTTCATCCCCGGCCGCAGCAGGTCCTCCTCGTTGGAGATGCGCGTGAGCACGGCGAACATGGTCACGTTCTGCTCGACGACCGCCTGCGGTTCGATCTTGAGGACGGACCCCCGGAAGGTCCGGGTGGGGTACGCTTCCACGGTGATGTCCGCGGGCAGTCCCGGCTGGAGCCGGCCGATGTCGGTCTCGTCGACGAGCATGCGCACCTGGACCTCGGTGAGATCGGCCATCCGCATCAGTACGGTGCCGCCGGTGAGGTCGCGCGTCCCCGTAACGACCTGCCCCTGCTCTACCGTCCGCTCCACGACGGTGCCGGTGATCGGGGCCCGGAGCGTCACATCGTCCAGCTTGTCCTCGGCAAGTTCAAGGTTGGTCGTGGCGCGGACGAGGGAAGCCCTCGCGTTCGCCGCGGAGAGGATCGCGCTCTCCAGCTCCTCGGAGGTCACGATGTCGGACTCGTGAAGCGCCTCGATCCGTTCGAGCTGGCGTTCCGCGACATCCGCCTGGGCCTCGGCCACGTCCAGATCGGCTTGCGCCTGTGCGTGCGCATTGTTCACGTCGCGCGGGTCGATCCGTACGAGGAGCGTCCCCTGTTCGACGTTGTCCCCGAGTTCGACGGGCAAATCGAGGACTTCGCCGCCCGCCTGCGACTTGACCTCGATCACCCGGATCGGTTCGACCGTCCCGGTCGCCTCCACGCTGGAGACGATGGTCTGGCGCCCTGCGGTCAGCGTCTGGAGGGTCTGCTCGGGTTCGTTGGCTTCGCCGGTCGCACAACCCGCGGCCGCGAGCCCAAGCGCCGTGAAGACCGTGGTGCGCCCCGGAGGGCAGACTCGTCGGGGGAATCGCCGGTTGCAACGTTCGAATATGAACATCGGAATCTCGTCTCGTGTCGGGTCCGTGACGGACTGTCGGGGCGCCGAAAACCGCGCCCACGATGGCACGCTGAGAGGACACCCCGCGCGGGGCCGACGTTGAAGAGATGTGGCGAGCAACCCGTGGCAAGACACGGGCTGCTGGTCAGGGTTGCGGGTCGAGCCTCCGGCCGAGGAGGGCCTCGATCCCCGCCACCGCCACCTCGTAATCGAACCGACCCCTGACGAGATCGACCTCCGCCTGCGTGAGCGTGATCTGCGCATCCTGGAGTTCGAGAATCGTCGCGAGGCCAAGCTGGTAGCGCTCCTGGACGACCCGGAGGCTCTCCTCGCTGAGTTCTACGTTCCGCTCGGCGAGATCCACGCCTGCGAGCGCGGACTGCGCCGTCGCGTAGCGCGCGTCGAGCAGCGAACTGATGTTCAGCCGCACCGCACGCTCTTCCTGCCGGGCCTGATCCGCCGAGGCCCGCGCGCGGAACAACTGCGTCTCCCGCTGGAAGCCGTTGAAGAGGGGGTAGCTGCCGGAGAGCCCGATCGACCACGAGCGGTTGGAGGGTGGGAACTCCTGGTTCGCCCACCCGTAGCCGGCACCGAGCGAGATCGTGGGCAGGTAGCTGGAGCGCGCGCCCGACACCGCCGCCTCGGCGGCTTCGACGGCCAGGGAGGCCGCCTCCAGAGCGGGAGCCGCCACATCGGCCATTGCGAACAGTTCATCGCGCGTGTAGGGAATCGCGGCCATCGCGAGTTCCGCTTCCACGGTCGGCCCCACGAGCGTCTCGGAGCCGATGACCTCGGTGAGTTCGAAGGTCCGCGTGCGCGCGTTGTTCTGCTCGGTCAAGAGCGCGAGTTGCGCATTGTTGAGGTCGACCTGCGAGCGGAGCGAGTCCGAGCGCGTGGCCCGTCCCAGCTCCAGTTGCTGCCGGACGAACTCAAGCTGGTCCGCCTGACGTTGAACGCGACGTTCCTCGACAGCCACGAGGTCGCGCGTGGCCACGGCGGCGGCGTAAGCCTGTTTCACCTGCTGAATGACCTGGAACTCGGCCTCGCGATAGCGGGCGTTCTGTTCGACCACCCCGAGCCGGGCGCTCTTCAGGTTCGTGAAACGCCCCCATCCGTCGAACAGCGTGTAATTGGCCTGGAGCCGCGTGGAGTAACTCGTCGCGACGATCCCCTGGCTGAGCGCGTCGAGACGACCGGTGGACGAGTTCGAGTAGCTGAAAAAGGCGTTCACCCCCGGGAGGAGCGCCCCGTACGCGCTCAGCCGGTTGTGCTCGGCCATCTCGATCGTCGAGTAAGCCTGGATCAGCCGAGGATTGCGGCGGAGCGCGATCTCGACCGCTTCGTCGACCGTGATCTGGCGGGCGTTGTCGCTCGCCTGGACCTGCGCCGCCGCCATCCGGGGCGATGCTCCCGCGAGCAGGACCGCCGGCAGCAGGATGAACCCCCATCGACGAAGACCGGCGCTCGGCCGGTCTCCGCACCCACATCTATGTCGAATGGTCATCGTTTTCCTTGCCCCCCGAAGGGGCCGGTTGACGTCTCTCGGTTGTCAGTTGTTTCGCTGCGGGTCGTCACGCCCCTGCGACCCCCGTTCGCCGCCGCGCTCTCGCCCGCCGCCGTAGCGCTGCCGCAGCAACTCCCGATAGTCCTCACCCTGTTCCTCCGTCAGCACCGACTCGATCCGGGTCCGGACCGAGTCCAGCAACACCCCGTAGCTCCCGCGCAACGCCCGCATCCCGTCGCGGTAGTGATCGAGGAAACCCTCGATCTGCGACCGCTGGTCGGCCGTCAGGCCCAGTTCGTCGGCGAACTGCTCGATTGTGGTCTGCCGCCCGCGCGACCCGCCGTCGCGATCCCGCGTTTCGGGAGACGTCGTTTCCGCCACCGGTTCGCTCTCGGCCGCGTCGGCGAAAAGATCGAGGCGGTCCGCCGCCACGCCGACCGCGGCGCCCGCCGCGAAGACGAGCGTGAGAAGCAGGATCGCCCGGAAGCTCGAAGTGTCCATACGCACCCGGTTCGTGTCGCGTTTCAGCGAGTTACGGATTGATGAGCGCGGCGGTCAGCACGGCGTCGCGACTCGGCTCGGCGAGGTCGATGAGCAGCGCAGGGGGAGCTTCGGCGTCCGCCGCCAGCGAGCGCAC
The DNA here is from genome assembly GCA_009841015.1 of Candidatus Palauibacter denitrificans. Classification (GTDB taxonomy): domain Bacteria; phylum Gemmatimonadota; class Gemmatimonadetes; order Palauibacterales; family Palauibacteraceae; genus Palauibacter; species Palauibacter denitrificans. The sequence goes on from VXMQ01000132.1 coordinate 27,275, forward strand.
CAGCCCGACCGGCGCCGTGTCCGGATCGGCGGCGAGCTCGGGCGCGTCCGGCACGGAGATGCGATACAGCAGCACGCCGGCCGCGACGAGCAGCCCGGCGGCCAGCGGCGCGAGCGCCGCGGACCAGCTTGCCGTCACGTCGAGCCACGAGAGCGGCCGCCGCTCGAACAGCGCTTCCGCCGCCGCCATCACGTTCCGGCGCAGGCGGCGGCGCGTGAGTTCGTCGGGCCGCAGGGGCTCGAGATACTCGGCCCACGCAGGCCCGCGCCCGCCGGTCCGACCCTGATCTCTCCTATTCATCTTCATCCTCATCTGCTCCTCCGGCGCCGGACGCCGGTGCTTCACCGAGCAGGCGGCGCAGCGCGTGCCTGCCGTGATGAAGGTTTGCCCTCGAAGTTCCGACCGCGATCCCGAGGATCTTCGCGATCTCCGCGTGGTCGTACCCTTCCAGGTCGTACATCAGGACTGCCGTTCTCTGTCGTTCCGGAAGCTGCTCGAGCGCATCGAGCACCCGCTTCCGGGCATACCTCCGCTCGAACTCCCGGTGCGGATCGTCCCGCGACGCCGCCGTGTCCTTCAACTCCGAATGGGTCCGCAGCAACTCGCGCCGCCGGAGGTTCAGGCACGTGCTCCTCAGCACGCGATAGAACCACGGGCCGAAACGGCTTCCCGGCCGCAACTGCCCGATCCGCTCGAGCGCGCGAATGAACGCGGCCTGCACCGCGTCTTCCGCGTCCTGCTCGTGCCGCAGAATCGACAGCGCCACGGCGTAGGCCGGGTCCGTGTATCGCGTCACGAACAGGGAAAACGCCTGCGAGTCGCCGTTCTGCACGGCTTCCACGAGGCCGGGCTCGTCGGCGCCGGGATCCGGCTCGACAGGTCCGGAACCGGGTCCGGCCGCGTCTCCCTGCGATCCGCTGCGCGTTCGCGTTTCCTCCGCCAAAGACGTCCCCATCGCTTTGGTAACACGCCCTCGAAGCCGGCCGTTGCACCGGCGCCCGTCGGCGTTCGCCCCGGCGCTTGTTCCTTCACCGTGGCCGTCGCATCTTCGGCTCCGTGAACAAC
>VXMQ01000015.1 GCA_009841015.1 Candidatus Palauibacter denitrificans
TCTCCACGGAGCTTTCGACGCTGGCCGAGGTGGGGGAGGAGACGCTGCGCCTCGGGATGCTGGAGATCCGGGCGCGCGCCGACCGCCCCTGGCACCTCGACATCTACGGCCTGTACGGCTTTCGATTCTACTCGCTGAGCGACCGCGCCTTCATCGATGTAGACCTTCCGGAGGGGATATACGTGAGCGACCTCATGTGGTCGCCGGACGGCTCGCGGCTCGCCTTCCTCGCGCACCTCGAGGAGCGTACGGAAGTCTGGATCGCGGACACGAGTGACGGGAGCGTGACGCCCGCCGGCGACGCGCGGGTCGTCGCGACGATCGGGACTTCGTCGCGCGGCCAGGGATCGGCGCCTTCGCGCATGCTGCAGTGGACGCCTGCGGGTTCGGTCCTCACGCTCGCCGCTCCGGCGGATCGCGGATCCCCGCCGCCGGCTCCGGCGCTGCCCTCGGGCCCCACGATTCGTCACACGCGGGCGGATGCCACGCCGACGCGCACGATGCCCTTCCTGCTCGAGGACGAGCACGGCGCGGACCTGTTCGAGTACTACACGCGCAGCCAGATCGTGGAGTTGACTCCGGGACGGTCCCCGCGGCCGGTCGGCGAGCCGGGCATGTACGAGTCGCTGTCGTCGAGTCCCGACGGGCGGCATGTGATCGCCACCCGCCTCACGCGTCCCTTCTCCTATATCGCGAGCTACACCGGCTTCCCGCGCGTGACGGAGGTCATCGAGGTGGAGAGCGGCGACGTGCTCGCCACGCTGGAGGAACGCGAGCTGCGGGAAGGCGGTCGCGGCGGTGGGCCGGGTGGCGGCGGATCGGGCGGAGACCCGCGCGACTGGACGTGGCGTCCGGACGGGAGCGGGATCTCCTACCTGCACCGCGCACCGGCCGGGGAAGACGACGCCGGCGAGACCGGGGACGCGGCGGATCGGGAGGGCGGAGACCGCCCCGACCGCATCATGCTGCTGCGCGCCCCGTTCGGCGATGGCGATGCGGAGGTCGTGGCCACGAGCGATGACCGGATCTCGGGCGTCACCTACTCCGAGGACGGCCGCCACGCCTTCGCCGACGTGCGGCGGGATGGCGACGCCGCGCTCGTGCACTACGCGCTGGGGAGCGAAGACGAAGATCCGGAGGGGCACACGCTCGTCCCGTTCCACGACCCGGGTGACGCCGTGGAGTTGCCCGGCGATCTCCTCACCGCCCGCACCGGAAACGGGATCGAGTACGCGTGGATGTCTTCCGGCGGGGCAAGCGCCTACCTGCGCGGCGACGGGTGGAAGGAGGACTTCCGGCCGCAGCCCTTCGTCGACCGCCTGTCGATCCCCGACGGCACCACCGAGCGCCTGTTCGAGGGGTCGCGGGACAGCTTCGACCGGCCGCTCGTCCCGCTCGATGCCGACCTCGAACGCCTGGTCGTGAGTCGGGAGGGGAAGAACACGTTCCCGGACAGTTACCTCTGGACCGGGGACGGCGGGATGGAGAACCTGACGCGGAACGTGGATCCGTTCCCGCAGCTCACCGCCGCGCGCCGCATCGACTTCGAGTTCACGCGCCGCGACGGGCTGGAGATCCAGGGGCGGGTGTCGCTCCCCGTCGATTACGTCGAAGGCACGAGGGTGCCTGCCATCTTCTGGACCTATCCCCGCGAGTACCGGAGCGAGGACGACTTCGACAATGCGACGATCCGCGCGCGCAACCACAACGCCTACACGAACCTGACGTGGCTGCGCTGGTCCGACATCTGGCTCACGCAGGGGTACGCGATCGTCTATCCCGACATCCCGATCGTGGGTGAGAACTACAACGACTACTACATCGCGAACATGGTCGACGGGATGTACGCCGCGATCCGCGCGGTGGACGCGCTCGGCGTCGTCGACATGGACCGGATCGGGCACGGCGGGCACAGCTACGGCGCCTTCGCGACCGCGAACTTCCTCGCGCACACGCCCTTCTTCAAGGCGGGGATCGCGGGGGACGGCGCCTACAACCGCTCGCTCACGCCGATGGGCTTCCAGGCCGAGCCGCGGGACATCTGGGAGGCGCCCCACGTGTACATGGAGATGTCCCCGTTCTTCAAGGCGGACCAGATCAACACCCCGCTCCTACTCTACCACGGGGCGGACGACAACAACTCGGGCACCTATCCCATCCAGTCGAGGCGCATGATCCACGCGCTCACCGGGCTCGGGAAGACGGCAGCGCTGTTCGAGTATCCCTTCGAGTCGCACACGCCGCGCGCGATCGAGAACAACCTCGACATGTGGGCGCGCTGGATCGACTGGTTCGACCGCTACGTGAAGGGCGCCGGGGAAGACGACGCGCGCACGACCACGGACTCGCCTTGAAGCGAGTCCGCGCCACCGCTGCGGCACTCCTGGTGGGTCTGGCCGCGGGCGTTGCCGCGGGGCTCGCGCTGGGTGGGGCGCGCGCCGCGGCGCCGGATGGGAGCGGCGAGGCTGCGGACCTCCTGCGGGGCATGGCGGAGCGGCAGGGCCAGCGGCTCGGCCAGCTCGCTCAGGCTGCGGATGAGTCGGCCCGGCTGTTGCAGGAACTCGCGCTCGCCCGCTTCTATCGCTTGCAGGAGTTCCGGCGTTTCGGGCTCGAGGGGCAGATCGTGACCTGGGTCGTCCCGGAGGCCCCCCCGGGTGGGGCGGGGGCCCGGGGGGGGGGGAGGGGGGGGGCCGGGGGGCTTCCGCCATTTGCGGGGGGGGGGGCGCCCAGCGCCGGAGTGCGCGCCCGTT
>VXMQ01000121.1 GCA_009841015.1 Candidatus Palauibacter denitrificans
AGTACATCCAGATCGACACGCGGAATATCCTCTTCATCTGCGGCGGCGCCTTCGACGGGCTCGAGGAGATCGTCCAGGAACGGCAGGGGCGCCGGCAGATCGGTTTCCGGGATGACCTCATCGCCGGGAGCGTGGCGCCGAACGACGAGGACAACCTCCTCGCCTGCGTCGAACCCGAGGACATGCTCCGTTACGGGCTCATCCCCGAACTCGTCGGGCGACTGCCGGTGCTCGTCGCGCTGCACGACCTCGACGAGGACGCGCTGGTGGAGATCCTGCAGCGTCCCAAGAACGCGCTGCTCAAGCAGTACACGAAGATGTTCGAACTCGAGGGCGTGGGCCTCACGCTGGACCCGGAGGCGCTGCGCGCGATCGCGCGCAAGACGATCGACCGCGGAACGGGCGCGCGCGGGCTGAGGGCCGTGATGGAATCCATCATGCTCGACGTGATGTTCGACCTGCCGGGGCGCATGGACATCCGCGAGGTCGTCGTCACGCGGGAAACCGTCGACGAGAGCAACCAGCCGCTCCTCATCCTCGAGCCCGAGGCCAAGCGCAGGGAGGCGTAGCGGGCCCGTGCCGCCGGCTGACAGGGTCGCGCACGTCAGGACGGTCGAATTCGTCGGCGCGGTCGGCGCGGCCGGCCAGAAGCCGCCCAGGGACCTCCCCCAGATCGCGATCGCCGGGCGCTCGAACGTCGGCAAGTCCTCGCTGCTCAACCGGCTCGTGGGGCGGAAGAGCATCGCGCGAACGTCGAAGCAGCCCGGGCGCACGCGCGAGATCAACTTCTTCCTCGTCGACGACCGCTATATGCTCGTCGATCTGCCGGGCTACGGGTTCGCGAAGGCACCGAAGACCGTGCGGGCGAAGTGGGGACGGCTGATCGATGGATACCTGCGCCGGACGCCGAAGCTGCTCGGACTCGTGCTGCTCGTGGACGCGCGCCGCGGGCTCACGGACGACGATGAGCGGATGATCGAGTTCCTGGGGGCGACCGGGACGCCGACGCTCTTCGCGCTCACGAAGACGGACAAGCTGAACCGGTCCGGGCGCCGGCGGGCGACGGTGAAGCTGCGCGAGGCGCTCGAACTCGATGCGGATCAGTTGGTGGAGACGTCCGCGCGCACCGGCGCCGGCGTCGACACGCTGCGGGAGAGCATCGCCGCCCTTATCGCCGAGGCGGAGGTCGGCTAGAGCGGGTCCCGGTGGGGGGGAGACGCGATGAGAAAGTTCGTCATCGGACTGATCGGGCTCTTTCGGCGCCTCTCGCTCGCGGCGCAGAAGCTGCGGGGCCGAACACCCGCGGACATCGCCGCGCAGCGCGTGGTCAGCGGCAAGGCGTGGGACGAATTCTGCGACACGCTGAAGGCCGCGGGGGCCGCGCTGACCTTCCCCGGCGCGCCCCGCGATCCCTTCAACCAGTCGGAGGGATACCGTTATCTCAGCCGCCTGGCCCGCGGGGGGCTCATGGCTTTCGTGGAACACGCCGACCCACGGGCTCCGGTGCTGCACCGCGTGGCGCACGAGACGGTGAAGCTGGGGAGCGACAACCCGGACAACTACTACCAGACGGCCGCGATCCGCGGCGACTTCGAGTACCGGATCTCCGGGCGGCGCAACACCGTGACGTACCTCGGCTTCGGCACGCAGGCCGGCCACTACGGGCAGAGCGGGGGTCTGCCTCCCACCGGCTACATCGAGGCCGGCGAGATCGAGACTGGAGACGATGGAACCTTCGACCTCATCGTCAGCCGCCGACGCCATGACGGGAACTGGCTGCCGATGACGGCGGAGAGCCGCACGCTGATCGTGCGCCAGACCTTCCTCGACCGGGAGACCGAGGTGCCGGCCGAGCTTCACATCGAGCGCATCGGGTGCGGGGAGGATGAGAAACGACCCCGCCCGCTCACGCCGGAGCAGATCGACGAGGGACTGAAGTCGGCGGGCACGCTGGTGGCGGGAGCATCAATGCTGTTCGCGAACTGGGCACGCGGCTTCCGGAGACACTCGAACACGCTGCCCATGTTCGACCCGGACGTGTCGCTCCAGGCGGGCGGCGACCCGAACATCGTCTACTATCACAGTCACTGGGCCGTGGCGGACGACGAAGCGCTCCTCATCGAGGCGATGCCGCCCGAGTGCGAGCACTGGAACTTTCAACTGAACAACTACTGGATGGAGTCACTGGACTACCGCTATCACACCATCCACACGAACAAGCACCTCGCGCATCAGGAGGAGGACGGTTCCATACGCCTCGTCGTCTGCCACGAGGATCCCGGGCTCCCGAACTGGCTGGAGACGGCGGGCCATACGTCGGGGACGATGTGTTTCCGGTGGGTGAGAGCGAAGGAGCACCCGCAGCCGCGCACCCGGCTCGTGAAGCTCGCGGAGCTGCGCGCGCTCCGCGAGGCGTAGACCAGACGGACGACAAGCCCGATGCGGACCTCGACGGATTACCGAAGGCCGTACCGCCCCCTGGCCGTTTCCCTCTTCAACCGGGTGGGGCGGGCGGCCCGGAGGTTCGGCTTCCGCGACGCCCTCGACGTCGACCGCATGATCGCCGCCGCGAGGCGAAGAACGGGACTCTCCGACTTCGGCGACGAGTGGTTCCTGGAGCCCCTCGAGGTGCTCGTCGAATCGATCAACGCCGAGGCTCGACTGACGCCGCTCGGCGCGACGATTCAGCGCGCCCGGATCGTATCGGCCCTGGCGATCCGGCTGCGCGGGGAACAGTTGCTTCGGGAGCACCCGGAGATTCTCGACGCAGATCCGGGACGCATCCTCCTCATCGCGGGACTGCAACGCACCGCAACGACGACGCTGCATCGGTTGCTTGCGGCAGACCCGCGGATTCGCGCCCTGCGTGCATGGGAAGTCCTCAACCCCGTGCCTCTCGGGGACGAACGACCGGGAGCGCCGCGCCGCCGCATGCGGCAAGCGAAACGCGCCGCGCGGGCGATCGGGATCCTGGCGCCGGATTTCCGCGCCGTCCACCCCATGGCCTGGGACGCGCCGGAGGAAGATGTCCTTCTGCTCGATCTCGCGTTCATGAGCCAGGCGCCGGAAGCGGCGCTGCACGTGCCGAGCTATTCCCGCTGGCTCGAAGCCCGCGACCACACGAGGTGCTACGAGTATCTGCTCACGATGTTGAAGATCCTGCACTGGCAGCGGCCGGGCGCCCGCTGGGTGCTGAAGACGCCGCATCACATGGAGTACCTCGACATCATCCTCGATGTCTTTGCCGACGTGTGCGTCATTCAGACGCATCGCGACCCGAAGAAGTCGGTGCCGTCGTTCTGCAGCATGGTGGCGCACGGACGGGGCATCTTCAGCGACCACGTGGATCCGGTGGAAATCGGAGCGCATTGGATGAGGAAGATCCGCCGGATGATGGAGCGTTCCATGAGCGTGCGGCGAAGCGCGGATGAAGGTGTCTTCATCGACGTATCGTTCTACGATCTGATCTCGGATCCGCTGGGTGAGTTGCGCAGAATCTACGGGGCCGCGGGGATCGAGTTCACGGAGGAAGCCGTGGCCGCCGCGAGAATCGTGGCTGAGCGAAGCGGGGAGGACGGCCTCGGGGGGCATGTGTACTCGCCGGCCAGCTTCGGTCTCGACGAGAAGACCATAGACGCATGCTCCGAGGCCTACCGGCGCGAATACCGGATACCGGACGAGGCCGTCACGTGAAATACAACCGGAAGCTGAGGGCCTTCGCCAGCGGGGTCGTCGATCGGTTCTTGCAGCGCGCCACGCTGAGCCCCGTCCCGGAGCGCGTCCGCCTCGACGGAAGGATCTGCCTGGTCACGGGGGCCAACAGGGGGCTCGGCAAAGCGGTGGCGGTCGACCTGGCGAAACGCGGCGCCGAAGTGCTCATGGCCTGCCGGGGCGGACATCCCGAGGCCGGGGAGCACGTCAGGCGGCTCGCGGGTTCCGACAAGGTCGACATGTTTCGCGTCGATCTCGCGGACCTCGACTCCGTACACGCGCTCTGCGACCGGCTCAGGCACAAGGGCCGGAAGGTGGACATCCTCGTCCTCAACGCCGGCGTGATGCCGGCGAAGGCACGGAGGTCGGCCCAGGGCTACGAGTTGATGTTCGCGGTTCATTTTCTGGCCAACCGCGTATTGATCGACCGCCTCCTGGCGGACGGCGTCGTTCGCCCGGGCGGTCGCGATGGAGAGGCCCCGCGCATCGTCTTCATCGTGTCCGAAACGCATCGAGCCGCCGATTCGATCGACTTCGGCAGTTTCGGCGTCTTTGGCGAATACGGCCTGAAGGACGGCCTGAAGTACTATGCGTTGAGCAAGCTGCACCTGTGCACCTATGCGCAGGAGCTGTCGCGCCGTCTGAACCCGGAGGGAGAGGTGCGGGTCGCCGTGAACTCGCTATGCCCGGGGGCGGTCGATTCCGACCTGATGCGGGAGGCGCCGTGGTGGCTGAAGCCGCTGCTCTTCCCGGCGAAACGCCTGCTCTTCGCGGCGCCCCACCGGGCGGTGGCGCCCGTGACCCACGCGTGCTGCGCCGAGGACATGGGTCGGCGCAGCGGGGTCTACCTGCACCTGATGCGGGAGAAGGAGATGTCCGCGCCGGCGATGGACGCCTCCGCCGGAGCGCGCCTGTGGCGGGAGAGCGAGGCGCTGCTGGCACGACACCCGAGGTCCGGGGAGGAGGGGGTGGGCGGGTTCGCCGCGGGTGAATCGGAGTGAGACCGCAGCGAAGGGGATTCGCCTTCTTCAAGGGACATGTGCGTTCGGAATCCGTGGAAATCGACGCGCCGATCGAACGGGCGTGGGACATCCTCACCGACTTCGAGCGCTACGGTGAATGGAACCCGTTCACGCCCTCGGTCGCGACGGACTTCGAGATCGGCTCGCCGGTCGAACTGTACGTGAGGATGGGACCCTGGAGATTGAGGCAGGTCGAACGGATCGAGGCCGTCGAGCCGCCGCACCTCATCGCCTGGAGCACGACGATGGGCCACCGCCTACTCATCTCGGCTCTGCGTGAGCAACATCTGGAAGCCGTCGGCGAGGGGCGGTGTCGCTACCGGACGTCGGATGATTTCTCCGGCCTTCTCATCCCGCTCGTGATGCTGCTCTTCGGCGGCTTCGTGCGCCGCGGGTTCAACGACGTCGCACGGGGGTTGAAAGCCCGCGCGGAGACCTGTTAGTGGTCGATGCCGTACTTGCGGATCTTGCGGTAGATGGTGCGCTCGCCGATGCCGAGAGCTTCCGCGGCTCTTCGCCGGTTGCCCCCGGCCTGGCGGAGCACCGCGATGATCGCCGCGCGCTCGATCTCTTCCATCGTCATCCCGGGCCGGATCGCGATCACGTCCCCGTCCTCCGGCTCGGGGCCGTCTTCGGCCGGTGAGGCGACTTCGGCCCGGGTCGCATCGATCGCGTCGACCGCGTCGGTGATGTCGATCTCGATCGCGTCCTCGATGTCCTCCGCCGCTCCGCGCGGGGCGGGGGCCGGAGGGAGTTGGCGAGCGCCGGACCTGTAGGCCTCGAACTCCCTCTTGAGGTCGTCGATGTCCACCTTGAGGTCGACGAGGGTGCGGAAGACGAATGCGAGTTGCGGTGAACTCGGGATGGCTCCGGCGGCCGCGTCGACCGAAGGGGCGATGCGCGCGGGGGACGGCACGAGGCTCACGCCCCCCGACCGGATCTCCGGCGGAATGTCCTCGGGACGGATGACGGAACCGGGAGCGAGCACGACCATGGACTCGATCAGGTTCCGGAGTTCCCGGACGTTGCCCGGCCAGTCGTAGTCGAGGAGGATCTGAAGCGCCTCGGGAGCGAGTCCGCGGAACTCCCGGTCGTGCTGGCGGCTGAACTCCGAGATGAAGCGGCGGATCAGGACGGGGATGTCGCGGCGCCGGTCGCGGAGCGGGGGGACGTGGACGTTGAGGACGTTCAGGCGGTAGTACAGGTCGCGGCGGAACTCCCCGGTCTCGACCGCCTGCCTGAGGTCGCGGTTCGTCGCGGCGACGACGCGCACGCTGACCTGGATTTCGTGGTCCCCGCCCACCCTCATGAAGCGGCGGCTCTCAAGCACTCTCAGGAGCCGCGTCTGGGTGGGGAGCGGCATCTCCGCGATCTCGTCGAGGAGGAGCGTGCCGCCATCGGCGAGTTCGAACATCCCCCGCCGGAGCGAGGTCGCTCCGGTGAAGGCGCCCTTCTCATGCCCGAACAGTTCGGATTCGAGCAGCGACTCGGGGAGGGCGGCGCAGTTCACGGCGATGAAGGCCCTGGCGCGCCTCGGGGAGAGCCGGTGGAAGGCGCGCGCCACGAGTTCCTTGCCGGTGCCGCTCTCGCCCGTGAGGAGAACGGTGCTCATCACGGGGGCGATCATGTGCACCCGTTCGAGGATCTCGCGCACGGCCTCGGTGCGCCCGATGATCCCCGTCTGCCGCTGGAGGTCGTAGCGGTCGAGGTGCGTCTGCAGGACGACCCGCACCTCGTCGGGATCGACGGGAAGCGCGAGCGCCTCGTCGAGATCGAAGGACCGCGCCAACTGCCGCCGCGCGTCCGGCTGGGTCTCCTCCGTGAGGCCGAGCACGGGAGGGCGCGGAATCTCCGTCTCGAACAGTCCGCGCATCGCGGCGGCGCGCGATTCGCCGGGTGGGCCCGTGAGGACGAGAGCGACCTCGGCCGCCCCGCCGAGCCGTCCCTCGAGTTCGCGAACGGACTCCACGAACTCGACCTCGTGCCCGTCGGCCTGCACGGCCTGCCGGACGGCGATGGCAGCCTCCACCGCGCGCCCGTCGACGAAGACGCGCGCCATCAGCCGCCGGGGGAGTCGTGCACGGCTTCGCCGCGCAGCAGATCGACCGCGTGGTCGATCACGGACTCGAGAACGGCGAGGCCATCGGAGACGCCGCCCGGACTCGCGGGCAGATTGATGACGAGCGTTTCGCCGCGGATTCCCGCCAGCCCGCGACCGAGCGCGGCGTACGGTGTCGACTCGGCACCGGCGCGGCGCAGCATCTCGGCGATCCCCGGCGCACGACGCTCGATGACGTTGCGCGTCGCCTCGGGCGTCACGTCGCGCGCCGCAAGCCCGATGCCGCCGGTCGTGAGAACGACGTCGACGCCGCGTACGTCGCACCAGTGCAGAAGGCGGGAGGCAATCGCATCGGTCTCGCAGGGCGCGGCATCCGCGCCGGACAGCGAGTAGGCACGCCCCCGAATCCACTTCCTGATGAGGTCCCCGGAACCGTCTTCCCGCTCCCCGGCGTGCACGGCATCGGAGATGGTCACGACGGCGATCCGCGGCGCGATCCGGTGCAGCGAGCCGCGCGGATAGAAGGGCGGGCGGACGACTTCGGCTGCGATCGCCTTCCCCCGGATCATGACTTCGACCGCGTCACCGAACCCGGCGGCGACCGGCAGGTAGACCGTCGCGATCCCATGCCCCATGGAAGGACTCACCGTCCCGCTGCGGACTACGCCTACGGCCTCCCCCTCGAATCGGACGTCGTAGCCCGGACGCGGGAAGCCTCGCTCGAGCAGCCGCAGGAAGCGCAGTTTGCGCCTGAGGCCGGCGGCGCGGTGAGCGGCGAGGGCTTCCGCGCCCACGAAGTCGCCCTTGCCGTGCTTCACGAGCCACCCGAGCCCGGCCTCGAGCGCGGTCGTCTCGTCGTCCACGTCGTTGCCGTAGAGCGCGTAACCCATCTCGAGCCGGAGCGAGTCGCGGGCTCCCAGGCCCGTGGGGACGGCGCCAGCCGCGACGAGCGCCCGCCACGTCGGCACCGCGTGCGCATTCGGCAGGTAGAGTTCGAACCCGATCTCCCCCGTGTAGCCGGTCCGACTGATGACGCACGGCGCGCCCGCGACTTCCCCGTGCACGAACCGGTAATACTCGATGTCCGCCAGCGGCTGGTCCGTCAGCGGCGCGAGCATCACCTCGGCCAGAGGACCCTGGAGCGCAAGGAGGGCGATCTCATTGCTCTCGTCCCTCATCTCCACGTCGAACCCCCGCGCGAGCCCACCGAGGTGCGCCCAGTCCTTGGCCATGTTGGCCGCGTTCACGACGAGCCGGTAATCCGCCTCGCCCATGCAGTAGACGATGAGGTCGTCGATGACGCCGCCGGTCGCGTGGCACATCGCGCTGTACTGCGCGTCTCCCGGCTCCAGGCGCGAGGGGTCGTTCGTCGTCGCGTAGGACACGAACGCCTGCGCGTCCTCGCCGCGGACGCGGAACTCTCCCATGTGGGAGACGTCGAACAGGCCTGCCTTCTCGCGCACGGCATGGTGTTCGGCCCTGATTCCGGTCGGATACTGAACGGGCATCGCGTAGCCGGCGAAGGGGACGATCTTCCCGCCCAGCCGGACGTGTTCCTCGAACAGAGGGGTTTCTTTCAGGTCCTTCACGAGACCGCTCCCATGAGCATGGTGAGGATCGCCTTCTGCGAGTGGAGCCGGTTCTCCGCTTCGTCCCACACGCGCGAGGCCGGTCCGTCGATGACTTCGGCGGCGACCTCCTCGCCGCGGTGCGCGGGCAGGCAGTGGAGGAAGATCGCATCGTCGGCGGCGCGGGCCATGATCCCCGCATCCACATGGTATCCCTCGAAGGCGCGCGCGCGTTCCGCGGCTTCATCCTCCTGTCCCATTGAGGCCCACACATCCGTCGTCACGACGTGCGCCCCCTCGGCGGCCTCCGCGGGGGCCCGGAAGAGGTCCACCTGCGTCGCGCGTCCCGCGGCGGCGAGGATCGCGGGGTCCGGATCGTAGCCCCCGGGGCAGGCGAGACGGAGCCGGAAGCCGAGTTTCGCCGCGGCGTTCAACCACGAGTTCGCGACGTTGTTGCCGTCGCCGATCCAGGCGACGGTCCGTCCCGAGAGGTCGGGGCCGAACTCGGCGCGCGCGGTCTGCAGGTCGGCCATGATCTGGCAGGGGTGCAGCAGATCCGTGAGTCCGTTGATGACGGGGATCGAACCGTGCTCGGCGAGCGCCTCGACGTCGGACTGCGCGAAGGTCCGGATCATGATCCCGTGCACGAAGCGAGACAGGACCTGCGCCGTGTCGGAGAGCGGTTCCCCGCGCCCGATCTGGATGTCGCGTGCCGACAGGAAGAGCGCCTGCCCGCCGAGCTGGTGCGTCCCCACCTGGAAGGAAACCCGGGTGCGGGTCGAACTCTTGGTGAAGATCATCGCGAGCGACTTGCCGGCGAGGGGACGGCCCGCCGCATCGGGGTCGGCCTTGAGGCGGTCGGCGAGGTCGAGCGCCTCGCGCAACCGCTCGGGGGACCAGTCGGCGATCGAGAGAAAGTGTCGGGTCCGGTCCATGGCTTCGTGAGTCCTCGGGTCTCCGCTCAAAGGATATACCGTCGCAGATCTTCGTCGTCCGCGATGCGCGACAGACGATCCCGCACGAAGTCCGCGTCGATGGCGATCGTCTCGTTCGCCCGCGCCTCCGGCAGATCGAAGAGGATCTTCTCCAGGAGGGTGCTGAGCACCGTGTGGAGACGCCGGGCGCCGATGTTCTCCGTCCGTTCGTTCACGTGGCTCGCGATGCGGGCGATCTCGCGGACCGCGCTTTCTTCGAACTCGAGCCGGGCGGACTCGGTCTCCACCAGTGCCTGGTATTGCGCGAGGAGGGCGTAGCGAGGCTCCTGGAGGATGCGCGTGAAGGCCTCCGCATCCAGACTCTCGAGTTCCACGCGGATCGGGAACCGGCCCTGGAGTTCGGGGATCAGATCCGAGGGCTTCGCAATGTGGAAGGCCCCGGCGGCGATGAACAGGATGTGGTCCGTCCGCACCATCCCGTGCCGCGTCTGAACCGTGGACCCCTCGACGATGGGCAGGAGGTCGCGCTGCACGCCCTCGCGCGACACGTCGGGTCCCGCGCCGCCGTGCTTTCCGGCAACCTTGTCGATCTCGTCGAGGAAGACGATTCCCATGCTCTCGGTCCGGCGGAGCGCCTGCTCCGTGACCTCCTCCATGTCCACGAGGTTCGCGAGCTCCTCGGAGCGCAGGATCCGGCGGGCATCCGCCACCGAGACCCGGCGGCGGCGCGTCTTCTTCGGCAGGACCCCCTTGAGGACTTCCCCGACGTTGAAGTCGAGGCTCTCCATGCCGCCCCCCACATCCAGCATCGGGATCGCGCTCTCGCTGACCTCGACCTCGACCTCGCGCTCATCGAGCATGCCGTCGCGCAGGAGGCCGCGGAGCTTCTCTCGCGTGCGCTGTTTGCGCTGCTCGGACGGCTCGTCGGAGCGGGTTTCGGAAGCCTGCCCCGCGAGCGACACGACGAACTGCCGCTGCGGACCTCCGCCTGAGCCGGCCGCGGGCTCGGTCTCCGCCACGGGAGGAAGGAGAAGGTCGAGGAGGCGCTCCTCGACGCGCCGGTCGGCGATCTCCCCGTGACGGGCTTCCTGCTCCTCGCGAACGAGCTTGATCGCGATCTCCAGGAGGTCCCGAATCATCGACTCCACATCGCGGCCGACGTAGCCCACTTCGGTGAACTTCGAGGCTTCGACCTTGATGAACGGAGCCCCCGCGAGCCGCGAGAGGCGGCGGGCGATTTCGGTCTTTCCCACGCCGGTCGGGCCGATGAGGATGATGTTGTTGGGGAGGATCTCCTCGCGCATCCCCTCGTCGACGTTCTGCCGGCGCCAGCGGTTGCGGAGCGCGATCGCGACGGCCTTCTTCGCCTCATCCTGTCCGATGATGTACTGGTCGAGTTCCTCGACGATCTGTCGCGGCGTAAGCGCCGCCGCGATGCCGGGGTCGCCGGGATCCGGGGCGGGGCTGATATCGGTCTTCATGGCTCGTTTCCGTTGCCGTCGGCGGCGCCCGGGAGTTCGAGCACCGTGATCTCGCGGTTCGTGTACACGCAGATCTCCGCCGCGATCTCGAGAGCCTGCCGGGCCACCTCGGCGGCCGGCAACTCGGTGCGGCGGGCGAGGGCGCGCGCGGCGGCGAGCGCGTGCGGCCCGCCGGAACCGAGCGCGAGAATGCCGTCGTCCGGTTCGATGACTTCTCCCGTGCCGGCGATGAGCAGGCTCGTCTCCCGGTCGGCGACGGCGAGCAGCGCCTCGAGCCGCCGAAGATAGCGGTCGCTCCGCCATTCCTTCGCGAGTTCCACCGCCGCGCGGGTGAGGTGACGGGGGTAGCGTTCGAGTTGCGCCTCGAACTTCTCGAAGAGCGTGAGGGCATCGGCCACGCCGCCGGCGAAGCCCGCGAGGATCCGGCCATCGCGCATCGTGCGGAGCTTGCTCGCCTTCGCCTTGACGACGGTTTCTCCCATCGTCACCTGGCCGTCGCCCGCCATCGCGACTTCCCCTCCGACGCGAACGCAGAGGATCGTCGTGGCTCGTATCATGCTCTTCATTCTCCTCCGCGTGGATGGGCCCGGGAGTGTACGCGCTTGAGGCGGTCCACGGACGTGTGCGTGTAGATCCGGGTCGTGCTCAGACTCGCGTGCCCCAGCATCTCCTTCACCGAGACGAGGTCCGCGCCCCGATCCAGAAGGTGGGTCGCGAAGGAGTGGCGCAGCGAATGCGTGGTCAGCCGGTCGCCCTCCGCGACCCGCGCAAGCTGGGCCGTCACGTCGCGCTGGATCTGCCGCCGCGAGAGGCGGGTGCCGCGAACGGAGAGGAACGCGGCGCGGGAGGCGCTTTCCCCCCGCTTCCCGAAGTAGGCGCCGAGCGCATCCGAGGCGCGCCGGCCGAGAGGGATCACGCGCTCCTTCCCGCCCTTGCCGAGCGCGCGCACCTGCCCCGTGCGGCGATCCACGGCGGTCACGTCGAGGCCCTGCACCTCCGCCAGGCGCAGTCCGCACGAGTAAAGCAGCTCGAGGAGGGCCCAGCGCCGGAGCGCCACCGCGGACCCGTCCCGCCGCGCCGCCGCGCCCGCGGTATCGAGCAGTTCGCGGGCGTCCTCCTCGCTCAGAAAGGAGGGCAGCGTCCGGTCCCGGCGCGGGGTGCGGACGAGCCGGGCAGGGCTGGCCTCCACGCGGTCCGTGCGCTGGAGGAAGGCGAAGAAGGCGCGCACGGCGGCGAGCTTGCGGGCGATCGAGGAACGCTGCAGCCCGCGCGACTCGAGGTCTCCCATGAAGGAACGGATGGACACGCGATGCACATCCGACCAGCTCCAGTCGTGCGTCCCCTCGTACGCGCTCACGAAGGCCTCGAACTGGCCGAGGTCGCGACGGTACGCGGACACGGTGTTGGGGGACAGCCGGCGCTCGGAACGGGCGTAGCGGAGGAAGTCGTCGACCCATGCGCGTCGGGCTCGCGCTCGCGCATCGGCGGGCGCGGACGTCCGGGTCATTTCCTCGACGACTTCTTGCGGGAGCCGCCGCGCCGCCCCCCCGCCTTTCTGGTCGCGTCGCGCTCCTTCCGCTTCCTCAGCAGGTCCAGCGCCACGTCCAGCGTGACCTCGTCGGGCTCCGTTCCCTTTGGCAGCGAAGCGTTCGTCTTGCCGTGCTTCACATAGGGACCGTAGCGACCCTTGTAGATCGCGATCGACTCGCCGTCATCCGGGTGCGCGCCGACTTCCCGAAGCGGCGTGGCGTTCGCCCGGCGGCCCCGCGTCTTGGGCGCGGAGAGCAGCTCCATGGCGCGCTCGAAGGTGACATCGAGCGGGTCGTCGTTCTCCGTCAGCGAGCGGTAGTCCGACTGGTGGACCACGTACGGGCCGTAGCGCCCGATACCCACCTTCACCGGGTCGCCGCTCTCCGGGTGCGCGCCGAGCGGGGCGGGCATGGCGAGCAGCTTGAGCGCCGTCGCCAGCGACACATCCTCCGGCCGCATGTTCTTCGGGAGCGAGGCGCGTTTCGGCTTCTGCCCGTCCGCCCGTTCACCCCGTTGCACGTAGGGGCCGAAGCGCCCCTCCATGAGGTAGATGGTCTCTCCGGAATCCGGGTCCTCCCCCAGGCGATCCGGACCTTCCGCCCGCTTCCGCAGGAGATCGATCGCCTGCTCCTCGCTGAGGTCGGCCGGGGCCACGTCGTCGGGGAGGGACGCGGTGAGCCGGTCGCCGTTTCTCTCGAGTTCGAGGAAGGGCCCGAACTTGCCGATCCGCACGCGGGGGGTGAGGTCCTGGAGCCGCACGGTCGAGGCCTCGCGCGGGTCGATGGCCGCCTCGCGCTCGACAAGCCGCGCCTCGAGACCGTCACCCCCGCTGTAGAACTCCCCGAGATAGGCCCGCCAGTCCACGTTGCCGCGAGCGATCTCGTCCAGCGCCTCCTCCATCTCGGAGGTGAACCCGGTGTCGACGAGGTTCGGGAAGTGATCCTCCAGGAGACCGGTCACCGCGAAGGCGATGAAGGTGGGGACGAGTTGCTTGTTCTGCCGCACGGCGTACCCCCGATCGACGACGGTCGAGATGATGGCGGCGTACGTGGAGGGACGCCCGATGCCGTCCGCCTCCAGTTCCTTCACGAGCGCCGCGTCCGTGAAGCGGGGGGGCGGCTTCGTCTCGTGCTTCCGGCTCTCCAGCTTGCGGTTCTCGAGCGTCTGTCCCTCCCGCATGTCCGGGAGGACCGTCTCCTGGTTCTCCAGCGCCGCGTCCGGATCGTCGGAGCCTTCGACGTAGGCACGGAAGAAGCCGGGGAACTCGATCACCTTGCCCGCGGCGCGGAAGCGCGCCTCTTCCGCGTCCACCTGCACGTTCAGGTGCCGCAGCCGGGCATCGGCCATCTGCGTCGCGACGGCGCGCCTCCAGATCAGCTCGTAGAGCGCCTTCTGCCGGCCGGTGAGTCCGAGTTCATCCGCGGTCCGCATGTCGGTGCCGGCCGGGCGAATCGCCTCGTGGGCCTCCTGGGCCGAGCGGGACTTCGTCCTGTAGCGCCGCGGGGAAGGGCTCAGGTATTCCTCCCCGTACCGGGCCGCCACGCGGCTTCGGATCGCCGTGATGGCGGCTTCGGAGAGCGTGACGGAATCCGTCCTCATGTAGGTGATGCGGCCGGCCTCGTAGAGCGCCTGCGCGATGCGCATCGTCTCCCGGGCCCCGAGGTTCAGCTTGCGGTTGGCCTCCTGCTGGAGGGTCGCCGTCGTGAACGGAGGATACGGGCTCCGCTTCGACCGCTTCTCCCGCAGGCTGACGACCGTGAAGGTCGCGTCGGCCAGCCGCGCGCGGAGCGCCTCGGCGCGTTCCCGGTCCAGCAGGACGACCTTGCGGCCGGACTTGAGGGCGCCGGTGCGCTCGTCGAAGTCCCGGCCCGTCGCGATCGACACGCCGTCGAGCGCGGCCAGCTCGGCCGTGAAGATGCCCCCGTTCGCGGCGAGGTGCGCGCGCAGGCGCCACCAGGCGCCGCTCCGGAAGGCCCGCCGTTCCCGTTCGCGCTCGACAAGCAGGCGTACGGCGACCGACTGCACGCGACCGGCCGAGAGCCCGGGCTTGATCTTCTTCCACAGGAGCGGGGAGACCCGGTATCCGACGAGACGATCCAGAATCCTGCGCGCCTGCTGGGCCTCGATGCGCGGAAGGTCGATCTCTCCCGGCTCCTTGAGCGCCTCGAGCACGGCGCTCTTCGTGATCTCGTTGAACGTGATGCGGTGGAACCGCTCCCGAAGCGACCGCTTGCGCGCGGTCAGCGCCTCGACGATGTGATAGGCGATCGCCTCGCCCTCCCGGTCGGGGTCCGTGGCGAGAAGGATCGAGTCCGCTTTCGCCGCCGCCGCGCGCAGCTTGCGGAGGACGGGTTCCTTCCCCTCGATCGTGACGTACTCCGGCTCGAACCCCTTTTCGACGTCGACGCCGAGGCCGCTCCTGGGGAGGTCCCGGACGTGTCCGACGGATGCCTGCACGCTGAAGCCGGCCCCGAGATACGACTCCAGGGTGCGGGCCTTCGCCGGCGACTCCACGATGACGAGATTCACGGGCGGTCTCTCAACTCTCCTGTTGTCCTTCCGTTGATCCTTCGCTGTCCGCCAACGGGCGGACAGCAAAACGCCGCAGACTCCTCAGCGCTACCTCCACGACATCTTCCGGTTCCCGGCCATCGGTCTCCAGCACCACTTCGGCCTCCGCGTAGGCGCCCTCCCGCGCCGCGAGCAGCGTGGCGAGCGCGGCCGCGGGGTCGGGTCCGGTCAGCAGCGGCCGGTCGTCGGCGCCCTCCCGGGAGAGGCGATGGATCGCGGTCTCGGGGCGTACGCGCAACCAGACGCGCACGCGGCCGCCGGATGAGCGGTCGATGTCCCGGCGCGCCATCCACCCGCCCCCGGTCGCCACTACGACGTCTTCTTCCCGTGCCACGCGGGCAGCGGCGGCGGCCTCGAGCCGCCGGAACTCGCCTTCCCCGCGACGACGGAACATGCGGGAGATCGATTCGCCGGCGCGCGCTTCGATCTCGCGGTCCAGGTCGACGAACCGGTAGCCCAGACGCCGCGCGAGGATCGGGCCTATGGTACTCTTGCCCGATCCGGAGAGACCGACGAGCCAGATCTTGTCCGGTATCCTCGCCACGTCACCCCGCGTCCCCGATCCGGGCGAGGTAACTCTCCACGTTGGACCGCATCTCCGCGAGGCTGTCGCCGCCGAACTTCTCGATCCACGCGTCCGCCAGCACCAGCGCCATCATCGCCTCCCCGACGATCCCGGCGGCCGGCACCGCGCACACGTCGCTGCGCTCGAGGACCGCCTTGGCGGGTTCTCCTGTCCGGGTGTCCACGCTGTCGAGAGGGCGGCGCAGCGAACTGAGCGGCTTCATCGCCACGCGGGCGACGATGTCGCCTCCCGTCGTCATTCCGCCTTCCAATCCTCCGGCGTTGTTCCGCCGTCGCCTGTAGCCTCCGCTCTCGCGACGCGCGGGATCCCGTTCGATCTCGTCGTGCACGTCGGACCCGCGGTGACGCGCGGCTTCGAAGCCCATCCCGATCTCGACCCCCTTCATCGCGTGGATCGACATCATCGCGCCACCGATCCGCCCCCCAAGGCGGGTCTCCCAGGTGACGTAGCTCCCGAGGCCCACGGGCACGCCGCGCGCGACGACCTCGAACACGCCTCCCAGCGAATCCCCGGCGCGGCGGGCGGCATCGATCGCGTCGACCATCGCGGCGGTCGCATCGGGGTCGATGCAGCGCACGGGCGACGCGTCGGCCACGGCGAGAAGATCCTCCGGCAGCGGCAACCCGGACGGCGCCTGGACCGGACCGATCGACACCACATGACTCGCGACGCGCACGCCGAACTCGGCGAGCAGCCGCTTGGCGACGGCTCCGGCGGCGACGCGCGCGGCGGTCTCGCGCGCGCTTGCCCGCTCGAGGATGTCGCGGGCATCCGTCCGCCCGTACTTGAGCATCCCGGCGAGGTCGGCGTGTCCCGGCCGCGGCAGGTACACCCGGCGCAGGAGTTCGTCGTCGTCCACCTCCGGCGCCTCGACGGCCATCGCCGCGCCCCAGTTCCTGAAGTCGCGGTTGGGGATCCGGACGGCGACCGGAGCCCCGAGCGTCTCCCCGAGGCGCACACCGCCGAAGATCTCGCCCACATCCTTCTCGATCTTCATGCGGCCCCCGCGGCCGTGCCCGCCCTGCCGGCGCGCCAGCTCCCCCGCGACATCGTCGGGCTCGAGCGCCAACCCGGCGGGGATCCCCTCCAGCACAGCGACCACGGCGGGGCCATGCGTTTCGCCCGCCGTGGTCAACCTCAGACACCTCAGCATTCAGTCCTCATCGCGTGGATCTCTCCTCGTCGAACGGCCCTTCCAACGGCGGGAAAAGGATGTGCCGAGGGCGGAAGCCGCAACCTGCCGTCCCCCTATCGTCCCTCGGGCCGGCGGTGGATGATGTGCGGCGTGACGAGGATAATGAGGTCTTGCTTTACCTCGTTCTCCTTGGAGCTCCGGAACAGATCTCCGATCAGCGGGAGATTCATCAGCCCGGGAATCCCGCTGCGGCTCCGGCTCACCTCGCTCAGCGTAAGTCCGCCGATCACGGCGGTCTCGCCGTCATCGAGCAGCAGCGTCGTCTCGCCGATCTGTTTCTCGAATACGAAGCCCACATCCGAGAGTCCAAGCTTCAGGCCGGATCGTTCGGCCATCAGTTCCAGACGGATCTGGTTGTTGTTCGTCACGTGCGGCACGACATCCAGGATGATCCCCGTGTCCTCGAAATCGACGTTGACGCGTGCGGACTCGGTCTGGGCTCCCGGCTCCAGAACTCGGATCGGGGTGCGTTCGCCCACCTGGATCCTTGCGTGCGCGTGGTCCACGACCCGGATCGAGGGCGCCGCCTGCACGTCCGACAACTGGTGGGACTCAAGCGCTTCGAGGAACGAGAAGAGGGAGAACTCGCCGAATGCGGCGGCCGTCAGGATCTGGAGGGCGGGCCCGATCGGACGATCATTCGCGTTCGCCAGCGCGGCGACCGCCGAACCTCCCAGGCTCACGAGCGTTTCGTTCGTTCGCCGGACGAACCCTTGATCGACGGTGCCATCGCCGTCCACATCGACGAGTTGGGGGGGCGCGTTGGGGTCGGGTACCGCGATGAGGTCGTTGAGGCCCTGCTCCACGACGCCGCCGTTCCGCTCCTTGAGGTCGTACACGATTCCCAGTTGCTGTACATCCGTTCGATCGACGAACACGATCTTCGCCTCGATCGCGACCTGGGGAAGAGGCCGGTCCAGCACCGCGATGATCGTGTCCATTCGGGCCACGACGGACGGTGCGTCGGTCACGATGACGGTGTTGCTGCCTGAGAACGAAACGACCTGGCCGCGGTTGGGCGTGGCCAGGTGTCGGAGCGTCTCGGCGACCGAATCCGCCCGCGCGTAGTTGACCCGGATCACGCGCGTTTCGCTGAGCAGTTGATCTCGCGCCTGGAGGTTCTCCAACCAGTCCACGACGATGATCCCGCTCTCGGTCCGGTGCCAACCGAGGTTCTGGGCCGACAGGATCGCGTTCAGCGCCACGTCCCACGGCTGGTCGCGGATGTCGATGCCCCGAACGAGCACGGCCCCGACGTCCCCGTTCGGGACCACGGAGATGTCCGCGAACTCGGAGAACCCGGCGAGCACGTCGAGCATGCTCGCGCTGTCGTACACCACCGAGATGCGGGGCTCGGTCTGGGGCACGACGGGCGGCGGCCCGGCAGCTCCCCGCACGTCCGGCCGGGAAGGCTCCCGAACGTCCGGCGTGGACCAGTCCGGGAAGGGCGGCCCGGGGTTCTGGAAAGTCACGCGAATCGCCCCGGAGTCCGCAGTGACGCGGTAGGCGAATTCCCGATCGAGATCGAATATGAGCCGCACCGTCTCGGGCCGGAACTGCGTTGAACGCATGCCGAGAACTCCGCCGCGGTCAATCCGGTCGTAGCGGCGGTGTTCCAGTCCCAGGTTCGCCCCCTTTATGTCCAGGAGCAGCCGCGGAGGATTGGTGAGCATCATGTGGCGGGGCGTGGCCGGTCCGCCGACGACGACCGTGATCTCGGTGTCCGTCCCCTCCGACGCGACCCTCACTTCCCGAATCTCAGCTGCGGGCGCCGCTAGCGCGACGGCAAAGGCGAGAATGGTCCGGGAGATCATGCTCCTGTCCCCCGCTCGCGCCGTACCCGCAGGGTCTCCCGACGGCTGACCCCGAAGCTCGTGATCACGAAATCCACCTGCTCCGTGCGAATCTGCACGACGCGGGCCGCGCCGATGTTGTCGCGTTCGCGGGCACGGTATCGCCGGCCGGTCGTTCGATCGGTCAGAATCGCCACGCTTCCGAGTTGCGGGGTGAACAGCACGCCGACCAGCGTAAGGTCACCGAACCGGGGCCCCGCCCGCGTGTCGAGGTGAAGCGGCTGGAACGGGTCGCGTCGGTCGAGCGCGGAGTAGGTGAAGATCTCCCGCTCGTAGGTCGGCGGCCGTGTCTGCGCCGCGACCTCCCACGATCCGATGCGGAACGTCGCGGCCACCACGGCGGCGAGAATCAGGCGAATCATCTTTCCTCCCGCAAAGCGCTGTCCCCGGGCGGAAGCACGAAGGTCTCGAGGCTGAAGCGCGCGTTGACGAGCTGCCGTCCCGAGTCGGCGATCCGCGAGGGTACGATGTCGTCGACCTCGGGTCTTACAAGACGGGCGAAGCCGGCGATTCGCGTCAGGAGCGTCCCGACATCGTGGTACGCCCCCTCGACCTGAAGCGCCCACTCTTGCCGCACGAAGTACCCGGTGGAGTCGGCCACGGGATCGGCTGGCAGGGCGTGGACAAGTTCGAGACCGAGCGACTGCGTTTCGGCCGCGATGGCTTCGTAGATGGCCTCGACTTCCCCCTCTCGCGGAATGAGCCGTTCGAGCACCGCGAGTTGTCGTTCACCGAGCACGAGATCCTCGCGCATCGCATCCAGGTTGCCGTCACCCGGCCCCGCCAGGGCATGCGCGCGCTCAGCCCGCTCGACCC
This sequence comes from Candidatus Palauibacter denitrificans, assembly GCA_009841015.1. Lineage (GTDB taxonomy): Bacteria > Gemmatimonadota > Gemmatimonadetes > Palauibacterales > Palauibacteraceae > Palauibacter > Palauibacter denitrificans. The sequence continues at coordinate 19,328 of VXMQ01000121.1, forward strand.
GCTGCGCCAACTCGGCCAGTTCCACCCTGCGCGGGTTCCAGAAGCGCAGCTGGAAAGCCGCACCGCAGCCCAGCAGGAGTACGAGCCCGAGCACCCGGTACCGGGTGCGGGGATCCCCGGACAGCACGGTCAAATGGGCTCGATCCGCCCCACGGCGGACGCATGGGCGAACCGAAGAACGAGGGTGAAGGCCTGCCGTGGGACCTGATCGGGCTCGGACCCCTGTTGCTGGCTTCCGACGATCTTCACATCGGCGATGTAGTCCGACGTCCTCAGGCCACGGACGAACTCCGTGATCGCGAGCGGACTGCCCGCCACGCCCTGGAGTTCGACCGTAAGGTCGGGTGGCGGAGACAGCTGACGCACGGAAGTCAGCCAGGCAGGCGGCGGGAGCGCACGGCTGATCTCGTCCATCATGCGCGGCCACGCGAACCGGTCGCGGTCCAGCTGCTCGACCAGTGCGATGCGCTCGCGGATCTCGCGAAACCTTTCAGTCAGACTGTCACTCGCGGCCCGGAACTCGGCGAGCCGGACCGAGTCCGTCACAACCGCTTCAAGACGTGCCGCCAGTTCGAGGCCGTCGGTCCGCTGCAACCACCACAGCGCGGCCATGCCCGGCGGGATCGTCAACGCCGACATCAGCAGCGCGACGCCCCAGACACCGATCCCGAGACCGCTGGCCTCCCCGTCGGTCGCGAGCCCTTGCCGCGCGCGCCGGGATTCGGGCAGAAGGTTGATCTCGATCACGGCCCCACCCGCGCTCCCACGCTCAGCCGCCCCGGACCGGAGACCGAAGAGCCAGCCCGACCGAGAGCATCAGCAGCGGCGCCACCGAGCCCAGATCCGTCCGATCCGCGACGTCAGGCGCGACCGCGATGCCTTCGAACGCACTCGCGAGGCGCGTTTCGATGCCGGTTGTCTCCGCAAGCACCTCAACCAGTCCGGCCGCCGTGGCCCCTCCCCCACACAGGTACACGCGTGCGATCCCCGGTCCGGTCTCCACGAACGCCCCCGTCCGGTCGATGCCGCGCGCGATCCGGCGGGCGCACTCGTCCAGGTCGTCCGCGGTCGGAACGCCGATGGCCAGTTCGCGGGTCAGCAGTGGAAGGCCGTTCCGGAGAAGGTGCAGGACGGTCGAATGGACCCCGATGTCGACCAGCACGGTCACATCCTTCATCGCGGTCGGATGGTTCGCAGCGAACGCGTTGCGAAGAGCCAGAGCTTCCACGTCGACGGTCGTGGGTTTCAGGTCCGCTCGCCTCAGGAGTGCGACCCGGGTCTCGACGACATCGCGCTTCGCCGCCGCCAGCAACACGGTCATCGTCGAGCTTTCGCCGTTCGGATCGATGATCGCGAAGTCCAGTTCCACGTTCTTCATGTCGAAGGGGACGTGCTGCTCCGCTTCCCACGGCATCACGGCGCGAGCCTCCGCTTCATCCATCCGGTCGACTTCGATCACCTTGCTCAGGACGTCGCGCCCGCCGATGCCGATGACGACGTCGCGGGACTTGATTCGCTCCCGCCTGAACATCGAGGAAAGCGTGTCGGCGACCCGCTCCGGATCCCGGATTGCCCCACCTCGCACGGTGCCCGCCTCGTTCGGGGCGATCGCGAACGCTCTCAGGCGCGGTTCATTCTCGCCATGCTCGACCACCGCGGCTTTGCTGAAGCCACTTCCGATATCGACTCCGACGGTCGTCTTCCGGCGCCTCAACCCGAATCCCCTCATGTCTCAGTTGCGGAGTGACATCGCGTAGACGACTCGCCGACCCGCCGCACGCCCGTTTCGGCCGACGGCCGTACCGGTCAGCCGGACTTCGCGCACGCGGGAAAGATCCGCGGTAGCTACCCGGGCCTGGATCGCACCGCTCGACAACCGGTACTCGAACGCCGAGCCGGACTCGAGCGGGGACGCGAACACCTGGCCGTTGCGCCGGATGGACGCGGTTCCCGGCTCGGAATCCGATCGGTGGATGGCGTAGGTGAGCCGCCCGTAGATGCGAGCGAGTGAGCCGGGCACGGGCATCGGGGCGAGGCCCCCGCTCCAGCCGCTCGTGCGGCGGAACCACCGGGTCGGCATCCGATTCGCACGATCCGCTCCGGCTGCCCGGCAAGCGGCCTCCGCCGCCGCCGAGACGCCGAAGACGGGCGTGAATCCGTCCGCGTAAACCCAGGTCGCCGAGTACGGCCCCGAAGACGCCGTGCCGCGCCACCCGGACTGAGGGTTCGCGGCGATGGAATCGTAGACGAAAAGGTCGATCGAACCTCTCCCCGTGCCGCATACGACCGCCCTCAACACGTCGACGCGGATGGACACGGTGTCGGGCGTCGCGAGGAGCAGGTCGGCCGGCCCGGCGGCGCGGATCTCCGCCCCCAGTCCGTCGGACAGAGCGCGCGCGATCTGCGACGCCCGGATCGTGTCCTCATTACGCAGGTGAAAGGCGCTCTGACTCCCCAGCAGGCCGATGAGCAAGCCGATGAGCAGACCGGCGCCTGTCAGCGCGACGAGCATCTCGGCGAGCGTGAACCCTCCCTGGCGGCGGAGGCGCAGCGGAGCGCTCATGGCGCGCCGGGCAGAGGGCGGGGCCGCGCGAGTACGATGTCGAGTTCCGCCGCCGGAGCCGGCGGCCGTGACACGGTCACGCGCGCGTGCTTGACCCGCGGCGAGGGCTCGGCCACACCGTGCGAGACGCGGAATCTACGCCCACCGATATCGACGGTACTCGCGTGGGAGGTCGCCGCCGCATGTCCGGCCCGGACGAGCGACTCCACGCCGTTTCGACCCGCGAGCGTGTGCTCCGTCTCCCGCTCTGCCCGGAGCGCCTGGGAGCCGATCCCGAGCACTGCGCCCGCCGCTCCAAGCACCCCGACGGACGTCACGACGATGGCCAGCAGAACCTCGACCAGACTGAAGCCCGTGGCCTTCAATGTTGAAACGGTTCCGCGCGAACCCGGCCCACGAAGTTCGACACGAGCCGAATACCGCGCTCGCCGCGATACAGGTAGACGCTCCCGGAAGATCCGTGCCCCCGGGCGTTGAAGCGGAGGGTGGAGGGCTGCAGCCGCAGCGAGTCGAGCCGGCCGAGGGCGCGGCCCCCGAGGTCGACGCGAGACAGCAACGACCCTCCGCTCCCCGACACTTCGAGCCGGGTCCCCGCGAGCGTCACCGCGGTCGGTGCATGGGTGGCCACGGCGTGGAGGCGGGCCAGCGTGAGCTGCGACTCCGCCACCCGGGCGGCTCGCGCCAGACTGAACCGGTCGAGGGGCTCGCGCGAAATGATGAAGGTCGCGGCCAATCCTGCGACGGCCAGCGCCACCGCGACCTCCACCAGGCTGAACCCGCTCCGCCCTGTTCGCGATCCAGGTGGGCCAGGTGATCCACCATGCTGCACGGGGTGCTCCCTTCCTTGAATGAGCGTTGTCAACTCTCTCCGTAAGCATCGCCCCCCGCGTCAACGACGCATCAACGGCCGGCGGCCGGCCGGCAGTCCTTGACGCGGCGGGGCGTTGGCCACGGGCCGCTAGCAACTGGTGGCCTCAACGATCTGTCCGACGGCTCCCGCGGCGTTCGCGGCCGAGGAATTGACGCACCACGTGTTCGGCGAGGATGCGTGTTTCGCCGTGATCTGGTAGCCGTCCGTATAGGCGGTCACCGCCACCGTGATGTTCGTGCTGGCCTGAAAATCCGGTGTCCCGTCGCCATCCAGGTCCGCGTCTCCGCCGGCGGCCACGCTGACGGCGGCATACGCCTGGTGGTTGAAGAAGTACGCTTCCTCCGCCGTCATCATGTTGCGAAGGTCGCTCTGCGCGGCGGCGTCGAACGCCTTCTCCTTCGTACTTGTGAACTGCGGAATCGCGATGGCCGCGAGAATGCCGATGATGACGACCACGATCAGCAGTTCGATCAACGTGAACCCTTCGGCACTACCCCTCGTCGTTCTTCTCATCCCTCTCCTCACTTCCGCCCGGGTTGGATCTGCGGCAGCACCTCCGACGGGGCTGCGCGGGCCGCGGTTCCGGCGGGGCGCCGGTGACCGCGGACGGTTACCCACACTTAGGCATCGTCCAGCAACGGAGTCTCAACGTCCCAGTCCGGCGGTTCATCGAAGCCGGTGACGGCGCGGATCCGGCCATGCCGCACCGACAGGGTCAGCGAATGCACCCGCCCGGCGCCGTCGCGCAGCGGCAGACGGATGTCCTTCATCCCGACGGACGGCTCGGGAGGCGGCAACCCCAACGCACGCAACGCCTCCAGCACGGTGGCGAACCCCTCCGCGAAGGCGGCGGTCCACGACCGGACGAGTGCCGGACCGTCGACCCGGTCCGACCTGGCTCGCAGCCGCAACGTCCAGTTCGGAGCCTCGAAGCGCAGCCACCGGTCGTCGCCGGACCGCCGGTCCGCGGTCGCGCGTCCGTACCGCTCGAAGGCCGCGGCGACGGGCTGGCCGAGGAGATCCCGCACGCAGGGAGCCGTTCCGCGGTTGATCGCGTTCTCGTCGTTCGTGCTCGGGGACATGCGGCAAGAAGAGGAACGAGGGAAAGCCCCGCAAGCCGCGAGGATTCGCATCCCGCGATGTCGAGGGAGCGTCACTGGATCGCGTTGATGAGTTCGAAGATGGGGAGGTACATGGCGATGATCATCCCGCCGACAAGACCTCCGAGGATCACAATCAGAACGGGCTCCATTATCCTCAGGAGACTCTCGGCGCCGGCATCGACTTCGTCGTCGTAGAAATCGGCGATCCGGGACAGCATCCCATCCAGGTCCCCGGTCTCTTCTCCGACGTGGATCATTCGGGCCACCATGGGCGGGAAGGCCCGGGTTTCGCGCAGGGGCCGGGCGATGGAGTCACCGCGCCGGATGGCGACCCGACTTGCCTGTATCGCATCCTCGATCACGCGGTTCCCCGCCGTGCGCGCAGTGATCTCGAGTCCCTCGAGAATCGGAACGCCCGATGAGAGCAGCGTTCCCAGCGTCCGCGTGACGCGGGACACCGCGGCCTTTCGAATCAGCGGCCCGAGCACCGGAAGTTGCAACAGCATGCGGTCGAAGTGCAGCCGGCCCGCGTCCGTGGCGATCCAGCGGCGCAGCATCAGGGCCGCGCCGCCCGCTGCGGCGAGCAGCGCCCACCACCAACTCTGGACGATGCCGGATAGACCGATGACCGCGCGTGTCGGGAGAGGGAGCGTCGCATCGAAGCTCGCAAAAACGGTCTCGAACGTCGGGATCACGAACAAAAGGAGCGTCGCGACGACCGCGATGGCCACCGCGAGCACGACGGCCGGATAGAGCATCGCGCCCTTCACTTTTCGACGGATCTGTTCACTCTTCTCGAGAAAGGTGGCCAGGCGGTCGAGAATCCCGTCCAGCCGGCTGCCGGATTCGCCCGCATGGACCATGTTCACGTAGAGCTGCGTGAAAACGCGGGGGTGCCTGCCGAGCGCGCCGGCGAGGGTGTTTCCGGCCTCGATGTCGCGAAGGGTGTCGCGGGCCACCTGCCGAAGGGCCAAGTTCTCCGCCTGGAGCGCGAGCGTCTCCAGCGTCCGCGTGAGCGGCAACCCGGCGCTGGTCATCACCGAGAACTGCCGCGTGAAGAGGACGAGATCGCGCGTCTTCACCCGTGCCGACGGTGCGGAGATCCGGCGCCGCGCGCGCCGGGCCATCTTCGCCGCCGCGGACGTCACAGGCTCTCGGCGCGCAGAGAGGTGGACCGACCGCCAGCCACCACGTCATCCACCCCGCACCATCGCCGGCGGCCGGTCGCTACCGCTCTCCCAACGTCGATTCCCTTCACGGCGCGGATCCGTCCGGTGCGGACGCGCTCGCCATGCGACGGAACTCGGCGGGATCGGAGGTGATCCGAAGGCACTCTTCGAAGTCCACCTGGCGCCGGACATAGAGCTGGTGCAGTGCATCGTTGAGCGTCCGCATGCCGAACCTGCGCGCGGCCTGCATCGCGGAGTGGATCTGATGGACCTTCGCCTCCCGGATCAACGCCCGGACCGCGGGCGTCGCGACCAGGATCTCGCAGGCGACGACGCGACCGCCGCCCTGCGCGCGGCGAAGCAGCGTCTGGGTGATGACGCCCTCGAAGACGTGGGCGAACTGGGCGCGCACCTGCTCCTGTCGGTGGGCCGCGAAGGCATCGATGATCCGGTGGATGGACTCCGCCGCCGAACGCGTATGCAGCGTGCCGAGCGCGAGGTGTCCGGTCTCCGCGACCGTGAGCGCCGCTTGAATCGTCTCGGGATCCCGCAACTCGCCGATGAGTATCACGTCCGGGTCCTGGCGCAGGGTGTAGCGGAGGGCGCTGGCGAAGTCGGGCGTGTCCTGCCCGATTTCGCGCTGGTTCACGATGCAGCGTTTGTGCGGATGTACGAACTCGATCGGATCCTCGATCGTCACGATGTGGCCTGCGCGGGCGGTGTTGATACGGTCCACCATCGCCGCCAGCGTCGTCGATTTGCCCGAGCCGGTGGGCCCCGTCACCAGCACGAGGCCGCGTGGTTTGTCCGCCAGCCGGCCGACGACCGATGGTACGCCGAGTCCGCGGAGGCTCGGGATCTCGACCGGCACGCGGCGGATGGCGCACGCCACGCTCCCTCGCTGCCGGAACAGGTTCGCGCGAAAGCGGGAGAGGGCGGGGATCGCGAAGCCGAAATCGAAGTCGGGCTCGCCCGCGAAGCGCTCGCGCTGTTCCTTCGACAGCATCGAATGGCCGAGGGCCTCGGTATCCTCCGGACCCAGCGCGCCCTCCGCGCGACTGTCCGTGAGGTCGCCGTCGATCCGCAGCTTCGGGCGTTCACCCGCCGTAAGGTGCAGGTCGGACGCTCCCCGTTCGACCATCTCGCTCAGCAGTTCCACCAGGCGTGCGTCCATCCGCCCGGCCTACGCCGGTGTCTCCCGGAGCACGTCTTCGAGCGTCGCGATCCCCATTCCCGCCTTGGCGAACCCGTCCTGCCGCAGGGTGATCATCCCCTCCTTGACGGCGCGGCGCTCGATCTCCTCCGACGAAGCGCCCGCGAGGACGAGCCGGCGGATCGCGGGAGACATCGGCAGGACTTCATACAGGCCCTGACGGCCCGAATACCCCGACCCGTCGCACGAATCGCAGCCCGCGCCGCGATAGAAGGCGCCCTGGCCGCGTCTGCCCGCCTCCAGCCCGACCGAACTCAGGATCTCGGGCGCGTAGCTCGTCTCGACCCGACAGTCGGGACAGATCCGGCCGACGAGTCGCTGGGCGGTGATGACCTTGACGGCGACGGCGACGTTGAACGCTTCGATCCCCATGTCCACGAGCCGCGTCGCGGTCGAAGCGGCGTCATTGGTGTGGAGGGTGGAGAGGACGAGATGGCCGGTGAGCGCCGCCTTCACGGCGATGCCGCCCGTCTCGCGGTCGCGGATCTCGCCCACCATGAGGATGTTGGGGTCCTGCCGCAGGAAGGCGCGAAGCGTCGTGGCGAAGGTGAGACCGATCTTCGGACGAATCTGGACCTGGTTGATGCCTTCGATGCTGTACTCGACCGGATCCTCGGCAGTCATGATGTTCGCCTCGGGCGTGTTGAGTCTCGCGAGTGCACTGTAGAGCGTCGTGGTCTTCCCGGATCCCGTGGGCCCGGTGACCAGGACCATGCCCGACGTTTGCGCGATCGCCGCGAGCAGGGCGCGCTCGGCGCGCGCCTCCATCCCGAAGGCTTCGAGGTCGAAGGCCTGCCGGTCCCTGTCGAGGATGCGGAGGACGACCTTCTCCCCGAACAGCGTGGGAAGCGTCGAGACCCGGAAGTCGATGACTCTGTCGGCGACCGGCATCCGGATCCGGCCGTCCTGGGGTATCCGGCGCTCCGCGATGTTCAGGTCCGCCAGGATCTTGAGGCGAGACGTCAGGGCCGCCGCCAGCCGGAAGGGCGGCCGCAGGATCTCGCGCAATCTCCCATCCAGGCGATAGCGAACCCGCAGTTCACTCTCGTACGGCTCGAAGTGAATGTCCGATGCGCCGCGACGTACCGCATCGGCGAGGATGTCGTCGATGAGCCTCACGGCCGGTTCCTCACTCGCTTCGGCCGAATCGGCTTCGACCGGCGGTGCCCCGGCCGCTTCCTCCGCCCGCCCGCTCCCGCGCGTCGTGGCGGCTTCATAGCTCCGGTCGATCCGTTGGCGGAGCGTGTGTTCCCCCACGCCAACGGCGTCGATTTCGAACTGGGTGAGGAATTGCAGGTCGTCGATGAGCGCCGCGTCGGAGGGGTCTGCCATCGCGACGGAGAGCGTCCGGCCGGTGCGCCGCAGCGGTAGCACGAGGTGCCGACTCGCGAACTCCGCCGGGATGAGACGAAGGACCTTCGGATCCGACGCCGGCCGCTGCCGCTTCGGGGCCGGGGCCGGAGTGTCCACCGGACGGGAGGGCGTCACCGCGTCCCCGCGCATACCTGTTCCCGGAAGCGGGCGAGGGAGCGCGCACCGATGCCCCGGACGCGGGTGACAGCCTCGGGCGTTTCGAACGGCCCGTTCTCGCTTCGGTCTGCGATGATGCGGTCCGCGAGCGCGGGTCCGATGCCGGACAAGGTCTCGAGTTGTGCGCGATCGGCTCGATTGAGATCGATCTGTGCTCCGCCCGGGGGACACCCCATCGCCATCGGCGCGGCGGGGTCGGGGGCCGGGCGGCGC